>PQAL01000038.1 GCA_003105035.1 Anaerolineales bacterium
TGAGGGAACGATTATCATTCAGTTATATTTTATTTGAAAGAGCGCGTAGCCTTGACAGAAAATGACAATTGTCGATAATATGGAGAACACGAAAGGCCGTGAACGAGGAAAGTAACTGGATCAGAACCAACAGGGAAGTGTTGGGCAAAGACTGAGACCCCACCGGGTGAAAATCCAGCGAAGTTCCCTCCGGAGCCGCCCATGTGAATGCAAAGCTGCTAGTAGCGTGGGACGCACCCCAGGCGTTAGATTGGGAGTCGATCGCAGCATGCCGTCGGACAGAGTGGGTCGTATATGCGACCAACAAGGGTGGTACCGCGGGAAACGCCTCCCGTCCCTTTGTGGGGCGGGATTTTTAATTACGGAAGTTTTGAATACGAACCACCCATTAGGGTGGTCGTGATATTTGGAGGTGAGTATGATAGCCGACTTAGAGCATATTAAACAATCTGCCCTCAAGGCCCTGGAATCGATCGAAAATGAAGCCAGCCTTGAGATCTGGCATGTGTCTTACCTGGGCCGTTCAGCACACTTGATGTCCATCTTTGATAAGCTGGGCACGATATCCAAAGAAGAGCGCCCCGTGATAGGCAGATTGGCGAACGAAGTAAAACGTGCCCTTGAAGCAGCCTATACAGCCCGTGCGGAGGCTTTGCACCAGGCCTCCCTACAGCATTCGTTGCAATCAGAGTGGCTGGATGTAAGTCTGCCTGGGCGCACCTATACCATCGGCCGTCTTCACCCGGCCACCTTATCCCTGCGCCATGTAGTGCGCGCTTTCGCCGACATGGGTTTCCAGGTCTACCGCTCGCCGGAAGCAGAAACCGATGATTACAACTTCGGTCTGTTAAATATGCCTCCACATCACCCAGCCAGGGATATGTGGGATACCTTCTATACCAACATGCCAAATATCTCACTCCGCCCCCATACCTCCCCGGGCCAGATTCACGTGATGCGCCAATATGCCCCGGAGCCTATCCGGGCGATCCTGCCGGGGATGTGCTACCGCTACGAGCAGATAAGCACCCGCAAAGAAACCCAATTCAACCAGATCGAGGTGCTGGCGGTCGGAGAAAATATCACCCTGAGCGACCTCAAGGGCACCATCGGTGACCTGGCCCATAGGCTATTTGGTCAGAAAATCCGGACCCGTTTCAGGGCATCCTACTTCCCCTTCACCGAACCAAGCGCAGAATACGACTTTGAGTGCCTCTTATGTGCTGGCAAGGGATGTTCGGTATGCGCCTGGTCAGGCTGGCTCGAAATCGGAGGCTGCGGGATGGTACACCCCACCGTGTTACAGAATGGTGGCTATGATCCTGCCAAATATTCAGGGTTTGCTGCCGGTCTCGGTACAGAACGCATCATGATGTTGAAGCATCGCATCGAAGATATTCGCAATTTCTGGGCGAATGATCTGCGATTTTTAGAGCAATTCTAGGAGGTCCTCATGAAAGTACCCATATCCTGGCTGAAAGACTTCGTTGATATCACCCTCCCGATTCCTGAACTCGCCCAGCGACTGACCATGGCAGGGCTTGAAGTGGAGGAGGTGATTTATATCGGCCTACCCCAGCCTGAACCAAACGTCGAACAGCCTGCACCTGGCAGCGCGGGCAGCAGTGCCGGGCTGGCTTGGGATTCGGAAAAAATCGTCACCGCATCGGTTTCGGAGGTCATGCCGCATCCCAATGCCGACCGACTGGTGTTGTGCAAGCTATTTGATGGCCAGCAGGAACATATCGTGCTCACTGGGGCACCAAATTTATACCCATACAAAGGTCTTGGACCACTACCGAAACCGCTCAAAGTTGCCTATGCCAAGCAAGGCTCTCGCATCTATGATGGCCACCAGCCTGGGCAGGTAATCACCACCCTTAAGCCGGCTAAGATTCGGGGAATTGAATCGTACTCGATGATCTGTTCGGAAAAAGAGCTGGGTATATCTGATGACCATGAAGGTGTGATCATCTTCGACGATGATGCCCCCGTGGGGGTGCCTCTGGTGGACTACCTGGGTGATGCCGTCCTGGATATAAAAATCCTGCCGAATATCGCCCGGGCAGCCAATATCATTGGTGTGGCGCGTGAAGTATCCGCCTTGACTGGTTCGCCGCTACATATCCCCCAAGATTTTTACGAGATTCACACTGAAGGCCCTGATATTACCGGTAAAGCTGCCATCAGCATCACCGAGCCAGAATTGAACCCCCGCTTCGTGCTGGGGCTGATCGAGCAGGTCAGCATCAGGCCCAGCCCCTATTGGATTCAACTGCGCTTGAAACTGGCTGGGATGCGCCCGATCAACAATATCGTGGATGTCACCAACTATGCCATGCTCGAAGTCGGCGAGCCCCTGCACGCCTTTGACTATGATGTGCTGGTGCAGCGTGCGGGAGGTAATTCTCCCACGATCATTACCCGCAGCGCACAGCTCGACGAACGCCTGACCACACTGGATGGTGTTGATCGGGTGCTTAACCCCTTCACTGTTTTGGTGTGTGACACAGCCGGGTCCCTATCCATTGCCGGTGTGATGGGTGGTGCCGAGTCTGAAATTTTCGTTGCTCCCGAGCCTAGTACCGAGCCTAGTGCAGAGCCTGGTGCCGAGCCCAGCAAAGAGCCTGGAGCGAGACCGGATGAGGCAGCCACGCTTCCTCAGGCCACCCGCTCGGCCAGCACCACGAATATCTTACTGGAAGGCGCGGCCTGGAACAACATTAATATCCGCAAGACAGCTGCCGCGCAAAGGCTCCAGTCGGAGGCTGCTTTCCGCTTCTCGCGCGGAGTACATCCCGCCATGGCAGAACGTGGAGTGCGTCGAGGACTAAAGCTCATGCAGCAGCTGGCAGGTGGCGTGGTCTACCAGGGGCTGGTGGACAATTATCCCCTGCCCCCCAAGGATACGGTGAATGAAATCACCCCTGAGGATGTTGAGCGTGTCTTGGGGATAAAGCTGAGTGTTCATGAGATCATCAAGATCTTGCAAAGCCTTGGCTTTGGCTGTGAGCTGGTCACTGACCAGCCAGCTCAAGTCCTCATCCGCGCTCGTACTCCTGACCACCGGCTGGATATCGGAGAAGGTCTGGTTGGAAAGGCTGACCTGTTAGAAGAAATCGCCCGTATCTACGGTTATGACCGCGTCCCTGACACGCGCCTCACCTCCCAACTACCGCCTCAGCGCAGCAACCGGGCGATCGAAAAAGAAGAACAGATTGTGGACCTCCTGGTGGATCTGGGGTTGCAGGAGATCGTCAGCCACCGCCAGACCACACCTGAGCGCGAAGCCCGTCGCCTGGCACCTGGCACTCCATTGGATGACCATCCTTATCTGCGTATTATCAATCCCATCGCTTCCGACCGTGTGGTGATGCGCCACAGCGTGCTTAATAGTGTACTGGAAGCCGTGGAACGCAATTCTCATATCCGCGCCCGCATCACCCTCTTCGAAGTGGGACCGATTTTCATGACTGGTGAAGCGGGAAACCGCCCGGACGAGCTACAGCGCCTGGCGATCGTGATCACCGGTCCACGTTTTTTACGAAGCTGGCAAAAGACTTCCGATGAGCCTATGGACTTTTACGACCTGAAGGGTATCCTCACCTCAATGCTGGATGAGCTGCATATAGATTTCACCCTCGCACCTGCTGAGCACCCTACCTTTCATCCCGGTAAGACAGCCCGCATCCTGGTTGGTGAGCAGCAGATCGGCCTGTTTGGCGAGCTGCATCCGCTGGTGCATGAACGTTATGATTTTTTGCCCAACCCGGTTATTGCAGCAGATATCAACCTGGACTTGTTGATCAGCCTGATCCCTGACCGCTATGAAGTGAAGCCCGTGCCCGAGTACCCACCGGTGCTGGAGGACCTAGCCGTGGTCGTCGATGATGATCTGCCTGCTGGGAGGGTGGTCGAGGTGATCCGTCAGGCTGCAGGTAAGATTGTAAGAGATATCACTCTGTTCGATATCTACCGGAGTGACCAGATCGGAAAGGGTAAAAAGAGCCTGGCGTATTCGATCACCTATCAATCGTCCGATAAAACCCTGACTGATTCGGATGTGGCCCAGATCCGCCAACGGATCATTCGCCGTCTCGACCAGGAGCTGGGTGCCAAATTACGTGCATAGGAATCACCCGGCACAGACAGCCTGCATGCTTGCATCCCGCCATGGAATGCCGTATACTTGAGTGACAATTGAATTTACGAACCAGGAGGTTTTTATGAAAGACAGGACATTGGCAATTGTATTGACGATTCTCGTGGTTTTTATATTTGGCGTACCCGGGCTGGGGTTGATCTGCCTGGGGTCAACTAGCTTCCTAATATACATATTCAACAATCCCTTGAACTTGGCACCTGGCTGGTCAGCTGCTTTCAATATAATCGGTCTATCAGCGATATGCATCGGTGTCTTCCTGTTGCTGATTACCATCTTAATCAGCTACCTGTTACTTCACCGAAAAACTGATTTTGAACCCATCAAACCCGCTGCACCTCTCCCAACTGAGAAACCTGCGCAACCGATTGAGCCTGCTAAGCCGGATGAGCCCTTGCCACCGACGATATAAATTTCCACCTGATAAAAGGGGCTGACTCAAAAGCAGTCAGCCCTTTTCTTTTTTTTTTCACTTTATACCGATTTTGATCTATTTGAAGATTTCGAACGTCACATTTGCCATAAACTCTGATAACTTCTCCCACTTTTGGCGGTCCAAAAAGTAAATATATGACTTTTGGGACAGCTCCTTTTTTTTAATAACTCTAAGGAAATTTGTAAAAATTCCCTGGCATTATCATATTGACAGAACCCACACATAACATTAAACTATCCCGAGCCGTTAAAATTAAATTTAACAGCTATTAATAATTACCGGGCGATTCAGTGACTGATCACTTTAGAGCAGTTGCAGATAAAATTCTACCTACGCCGGGAAGTAGTATATTCCGCCGCTAACCGTATCTCTACCCGGAAAATCAATTAAACCGATAGGAGGAAATACCATGAAAATAAGTGCAAGGAACATCTTAAAAGGCAAGGTGGTTAAAATCATCCGTGGAGCAGTAAACTCTGAAGTGGTCATCGAGCTCCCCGGCGGACCCCAGCTAATATCCATTATCACCAACAGCTCGGTTGATACTCTTGGCTTAAAAGAAGGTAAGGAGGCTTATGCCATCATCAAAGCCTCTAATGTCATGGTCGGGGTTGACTAATCTAATTTTTGGAGAAGAAAATGAAAGCATCGAAGCATCTCGGTATCGTACTATCAATTTTCCTTTTGGCTGCGTTCCTGCTGGCTGGATGTGCCACAGCAACACCTGTAGCTACGCAAGCACCGGCAGAACCTACCATGCCAGCCATCCCAAACATCATCCTGGCCACCACCACCAGCACCCAGGATTCAGGATTACTGGATGTGCTCGTACCTGATTTTGAGCAACGCACCGGTTACACCGTTCAGACTGTGGCGGTTGGGTCGGGCGAAGCTATGAAGATGGGCCAGGAGTGCAATGCAGATGTCCTGCTCGTGCATTCGCCAGCTGCGGAGAAAGACTTCATGAGCAGTAATTACGGCTCAGATCGTCGCCTGGTGATGCACAACGATTTCATCATCGTTGGGCCTGCCGCAGACCCAGCCGGAATTAAAGGCCTGACCTCTGCCACGGAGGCCTTCACGAAGATTGCCGACAGCCAATCACCCTTCATCAGCCGCGCCGATCAATCAGGCACCAACACCAAGGAGCTGGCTATCTGGAAAGCCGCCAACATCACCCCCGAAGGTAGCTGGTATACCGAATCGGGGCAGGGCATGGGCGCTACGCTGAAAATCGCCTCCGAGCAAGGTGCTTACACATTAACCGATCGGGCAACCTACCTGGCGAATCTGGATAATCTCGAGCTGGAGAACCAGGTGGAGGGAGATGCTGTCTTATTAAACATCTATCACGTGATCGTGGTCAATCCAGCCAACTGCCCCAAAGAAAACACAGCTGGGGCGATTGCCTTCGCGGATTACGTTGTCTCACCTGAAGGACAGGCATTGATTGGCAGCTTCGGGACCGAAAAATTCGGCCAACCGCTCTTCACACCGGATGCAGGTAAAGACGAAAGCACGCTCGGGAATAAATAACTGCTTGTGATTCGGCGACTGCGGAGGTTCGCCTCCGCAGTCGTTTTTAACACCCCATGATAGAATAAAAAGCATGAGCTCAGATATTTTTGAAATCACTCTGCTTTCCATCCAGGTTTCCTTGCTGGCTACCGCGATCAGTCTTTTTATCGGTTTACCTTTGGGCACCTGGCTGGCGTTGCGGAATCAGCTCAGGGGACGCAGCATTATGCTCAGCATTATCAACACGGGCATGGCCTTACCCCCGGTGGTGGTCGGCCTCTTCGTGGCAATGACCCTCTGGCGCAGTGGTCCATTGGGAGACCTGCGCCTGATCTACACCCCAGCTGCCATCGTGATTGCCCAGACGATCATCGCTGCACCGGTTGTAACCGGGCTGACCGCTTCTGCACTACAGCAGCTGGACCCACGTCTGCGCTTGCAGCTGCTGGGCTTGGGTGCTTCGCCGGTCCAGATGGTCATCGCACTTTGGCGTGAAGCCCGCCTTCCCCTGCTGGCTGCCTTGATGGCAGCCTTTGGTAGCGTGATCTCCGAAGTAGGAGCTTCGATGATGGTGGGTGGCAACATTCGCCACCAGACACGCGTGCTTACCACAGCTATTGTATTGGAAACCGGCAAGGGTGAGTTTCAAAACGCTATCTCCCTGAGCATCATCCTGCTCATCCTGGCTTACCTGGTCAACCTGGGTCTCACCCTGATCCAGCAGCGGGGCGCACGCTAGCATCTAGCTAAGCCCTTGGCTAAGCCTATGGTAAATCCGATGGCTGAATCAATCCTGAGTATTCGCGACCTGGTCGTCAGGCGCTCCGAGCAAATTGTCTTACAAGTTAATGCACTGGATATCCAGGAAGGCGAAGTCCTGGCAGTGATTGGCCCAAATGGAGCCGGGAAAAGCACGTTGTTGCTCGTCTTGGCACGCTTGCTTGAGCCGCAAGGCGGCCAGGTCTTTTTCCGAGGGAGCCCTATCGAACAGGAAGATGAGCTGAGCTATCGCCGGCGTATCGCCCTGGTGCTCCAGGAACCTTTGCTACTACATCGTTCCGTGTCTGATAATGTCGCCGCTGGTCTAAAGTTCAGGGGCCTTCCCCGACCAGAGGTCAGGCAACGTACCGATGAATGGTTGAAGAAACTGGAAATCGATCACCTGCGCGAGCGTCCAGCACCGCGCCTCTCGGGTGGAGAGGCCCAGCGTACCAGCCTGGCACGTGCCTTCGCCTTGCAACCCGAGCTGCTGTTCTTAGATGAGCCATTTTCTGCGCTCGATGCACCCACCCGGACACGCCTGCTGCAAGACTTGCACACCTTACTCTCCCAGACCAGCATCACCACGGTGTTCATCACCCACGACCTTGACGAAGCCTTGATGCTCGGCGACCGTGTAGCCGTTCTATTGGGAGGCACCTTACGCCAGGTAGGTCGCCCGCAGGATGTCTTCAGCTCACCTACCGACGCCGATGTGGCGGCATTTGTCGGTGTGGAGACGGTCATTGCGGGTACAGTCACCGCTGAAAATAATGGCCAGCTGGTCGTGGAAGCAGATGGAATTAAGCTGGAAGCTGTAGGGGAGCTCCCGATTCGGACACCGGTGTTTTATTGCCTGCGACCGGAAGATGTTACCCTGTCGGTCTCGGAGACTGCGCCTATATCCAGCGCCCGCAACCATCTGAGCGGGTGTATCACCCGCATGACCCCTACCGGTGCGTTGGTAAGGGTCGTGGTCGATTGCGGACTGCCCGTCGTGGCACTGATTACCCGCGGCTCGGCTACGGATATGAAGCTGGTCGAAGGTCAGCAAGTGACGGCATCATTTAAAGCCACCGCTGTCCACTTGATACCCCGTTAATCAATAATCAAACTACATCCCAGGGGGCGATACCAGGTTGGTGTGAATGATACAGCGAAGCCCGGATGGGTTCGGCCAGCTCAGGGAGCACATCCGCGGTAGCAGCCAGCAGGCCAAAGCAGCCTGTGATCATCATGTCGCCATACGGGGCAGGGAAATATGGCCGTAAAGTATACGTCTCAGCACTGTGCGGTGTTGATCCAAACATGCCTCGCCTTGGGCCAGTGACCACCACATCGAAGTCATCTTTGCCAAGTGGAAACGCGGTAGGTGTATACATCAATGCTCCGTGGCCTTCATCATTGAAAACATCCTGGTTGCGAAGTGACCCATCAGCCAGTTTTCTCAGTAGCGATGTTAATTTTTCCCGGTCTAAAAATCCGGTGTGGTGCTCAAACAATCCCTCGATCCCCTCCGGACCCATGCGAAAAGCCAGGGTATGAAAATTGCCCAGATTCGCAACCAGCACCTGTTTTTGCGAGGCAACCTGCGCGTCGAGCGTAGCCCCCAGCACCGCAGCCGGGGCGGTGTCCATCACCACCAGCGGGAAGTCCTCCCCCTGTGCCGACTGGACGATCGCCTGTAAACGCGTCATACGCTCAGGTACCGCATTGCTGCGGAAGGCAAAACCGCTCAGCCGGTTCTGAGCCCGGATGCGCTCGTCCAGGTACTCAAAGCGGAATTTGCGGTCCGATACTCCCGCGGGTGCGTTCCCATGGTCGAAGACCGCTACCGCAACTGCGTCCAGGTCATCCAGCTGAACGCCGAAGGAATTAAAAGCTGAGGCGATGGAGGTAAAGTTAAAATCACACAGTCTGATTCGCATGGTAGTGGATGGTAGCTGTTGTGCTTCATCATCACTCACCACGCGAATACCCATCTCTTGCACCGCTTCAAGGTCATCATTGAATGTGCGCGCCGCTTGCACGGTTGCATATACATCCAGTCCTTCCCGCAGATGGTTCTCTACCGCCCAGGTGCTAGGTCCCCCTCCCATGGTCACCCCGGTCAGCAAGATAGGCAGGCGCTTGAGGGTAGCTTCATTGACCCGCCAGCGTACCATCATCGTCGGGCTGGGGAGGATGAGCTTGTAGTTGTTCTCCATATCCAGGCTGGAGTTATATAGCAGGATGTCCTGCGTACCTGTGCCAATGTCAACCGCGAGGATTTTCATACGAAAAAGTTTACCATAACCATGCCCAGCTACCAATGCCTGCCTGTGCTCAGGTTCAAGAAACATAAGGTATACTCTTGGGGTGAATCAACAAGCTGAAGCGAGGCATTTATGACCCTGGAAGATGAGAAAAGGCGCTGGCAGGCAAGGTTCAAGCTAGAAAGAAAACCCACACAAACCCGCAAAGATGAGTTTACAACCTCTTCGGGCATCCCCATTCCACCCATCCTGACACCCGACGACCCGGATCCGGATTATATGGAGAAGCTGGGTTTCCCTGGTGAGTTTCCCTTCACCCGTGGGGTGCAACCTACCATGTACCGCGGGCGCCTGTGGACCATGCGCCAGTATGCCGGGTATGCCACCGCTGAAGAATCCAACCAGCGCTACCGCTACCTGCTCGAGCAGGGACAGACCGGTCTCTCGGTGGCGTTCGACCTGCCCACCCAGATTGGCTATGATGCAGATGATCCCATGGCCCAGGGTGAGGTGGGTAAGGTGGGCGTTTCGATTTCCTCCCTGGAGGACATGCAGACCCTGTTCGACCAGATCCCTCTCGACAAAGTGTCCACCAGCATGACCATCAATGCTCCAGCCTCCATCCTTCTGGCCATGTATATCGCTGTAGCCAGGCGGCAAGGGGCTGAGATCACATCATTGCGCGGCACGATCCAGAATGATATCCTCAAGGAGTATATTGCCCGCGGCACGTATATCTTCCCGCCCAGCCATTCGATGCGCCTGGTGACTGACGTATTCCAATACTGCCGCCATGAGCTTCCCCATTGGAACACGATAAGCATCTCAGGCTACCACATCCGCGAGGCTGGCTCGACCGCTGTCCAGGAAGTGGCTTTCACGCTGGCTAATGCCATTGCTTACGTTGAAGCTGCCATCCGGGCTGGGCTGGATGTAGATGAATTTGCTGGGCAAATCTCATTCTTCTTCAATGCCCATAACAACTTTCTGGAAGAAGTGGCCAAATTCAGGGCTGCCCGCAGGTTGTGGGCAAAGCTGATGAAGGGACGTTTTAATGCCAGGCAGGAAAGCTCACTTATGCTGCGTTTTCACACCCAGACGGGCGGCTCGACCCTCACCGCCCAGCAGCCGGAGAATAATATCGTGCGGGTGGCGTTACAGGCATTGTCAGCGGTCCTGGGAGGGACGCAGAGCCTGCACACTAACAGCATGGATGAGGCCTTGTGGTTGCCTACCGAAAAATCAGTCCGCACAGCGCTGCGCACCCAGCAAATCATCGCCCACGAGTCAGGTGTGGCCGACTGTATCGACCCGCTTGGCGGCTCATACCTGATTGAATACCTGACCGATGAGATCGAGCAGCGAGTAACGGAGTACATCCAAAAAATTGACCTCATGGGTGGTGCCCTGAAAGCCATCGAGCAGGGTTACATCCAGGGGGAGATCCAAGATGCTGCCTACCAGGCACAGGTGGCAGTTGAAAAAGGTGAGCAGCTGGTGGTGGGGGTGAATGCCTTCCAGAGTGATGAAAAGATCACCCTCGAGCGGCTAAAGGTAGACCCGGCAGTCGAACACTCCCAACGCAGGCACCTCGAGGCTCTCCGCAGCAGGCGGGATAGCCATAAAGTGAATGAGCTGCTGGGTCAGCTCGAGATAGCAGCCAAAGGGAATACGAATTTGATGCCGCTATTCATCACCTGTGTAGAGAACGAGATCACGCTTGGAGAGGTTTGTTCCGTCTTACGGGGCATTTTCGGCGAATATCATTCCCCAGCCTGGGTTTGAAGCATGTCACCGGAGGACTCTATATGACCGAGATCAAACACATCCACCACATTGCCGTTCTGGTAGGAGATATCGAGGCTTCCTTAGGAACCTGGCAAGCCATCCTGGGGATCGAGCCAACCCAGGTCAGGGATATCCCCCAGGAGGCAGTTAAGATCGCCTTCTTTCCCGTCGGTGATTCTGAGATCGAGCTCGTTCAGCCTACCACCCCAGATTCAGGGTTGAGCCGCTATCTTGAGAAACATGGACCAGCCATGCATCACCTCTGCCTGGAGGTGGCGGACTTGCCGGGATTGCTGCAGAAATTGGCGAGCCGTGATATTCAGCTGATCAACGATCAGCCAAAAGTCGGTGAAGACGGCAAGCTATATGCCTTCATCCACCCCAAAAGCACCAATGGGGTGTTGATCGAGTTGTATCAATTACCAAAATAAGTCCACAATTATTAGGTAGCCAGCATGGCCTGAATCTCCCTGGCAATGCTGGAAGATACGCCCGGGATGCTATACAAACCCTTCAACCCCAGGCTATTATTAATCAAGCGAATATCCTGCTCTACATCCTCCACAGCCCAGGCTGCTTTACGATAGGACCAAATCTTTGGCTGGCTGGCATTTTCCAATTCCAGCATATGCAGCATGTAGGCCAACTTTTCCACAATGCGTTTATTCATGGCTCGTTTCTCCCCGGGGATGATTGGACGAGGTATGCGATCAGAGATTCCATTCTTCATGCAGGCTTCATGGATAATCAAGCCAATGTATCGCCAGGGTTCCACCTGTGCATAGCTGCCCTGCGGATACAGCCTTGAATAGAGGCTCACCAATTCCGGATGAGACTGGCGCAAGACATTGAGGTAGAAATCTTTCTGCTGGTCCGCCAGGGTCAGGCCGCTACCCAAAACAAACTTCCCGCCGTGTTCAGCAGTCCACCTGGCGAGCGCCTGTAAGTTAGCCGCATCATCGCACAACCCAGGCAAGAGCGGCATCCCCGCTGTACCGGTGAGGATTCCCGCTTCAGCAATCACTTTCATAGCCTCGAACCGCTTCTCAGCGCGGGGTGCCAGGCCTTCCAGTTTTGATACACTTTCATAATGTTGTGATTCTGGGGTGACGATGATGCTGAAGGTTACCACCGCCCTGGCACGTTGGTTGATTGCCTGGAGCAGGTCCAGGTCGCGTAGCACTAGCGGTGAGCGGGTCAGTACGAATACCGGGAAACCAAGTTCCAGGCATACCTCGAGCATCTGACGCGTGAGCTTGAATTTTCGTTCGGCGGGCTGGTAATCGCCAGTAAAAATCATATCCACAGGTAACCTGGCAAGTGCCTTGCGCAACAATTGGGGAGCGTTCTCTTTCACCTTGATCAGGTGTGAAAATTCATCCGCTGCTGCATCATAGGCTTGCGCGTCATCCTTGGGCTTATAGGGGATGTACTTGCGTTCCCGGCTGTAGCAAAAGGCGCAGCCATGCTGGCAGCCCAGGTACGGGTAGGCACCATAGCGCGTCCAAAACCAGTGGTCAGCCCGCTTGCCCTTGTTGAGAAACGTCTTGGGTTGGTAGCAGACGAAGCGTGTGCGCTGGATCATTGTAAAGCTGTGCTGATGAATACCCTCTCGCCGGCAGCCTTTTGAAGGCTCTGTGGGTCGAGCTGGCCATCTTCACGCAGGTCTATCTTGAACATGCGGGCCGCGCGGGGATTGCCTCCAACGAATTGCCTTAAGCCTTCAGATACGCTGGTTTCATCCTCATACACCTGGGCATGGGCCTCCACCAGCTCACCCTTCAGGAGTAGCTTTACGTCGCCACCTTGGCGGAGATTCTTCCACCATTTCCTATCCTTCCAGCTGGTAGTGAGCAGGGTGTTGCCGAGGCGCTGGTAGCTCACCGGAGTATGGTAAGCATTCCCGCTTTTTCGACCGGTGTAATAGATGATCATCATGTTATTGCTGAGCATGCCATGGAAGGGAGATCTTAACAGCGATTCCATGATCGGGTTAAACCACATCAGTGAGCTCCTTCAAACGTGATTTGGTGTAATATCGCGTTTGGTAAGGATATTATCACGAAACAGTGACAGGTCAGGGTAACATCGCAGCTAAAGTAGCCCGCCTCTCCGTAAAAGCTGCGTCCTCCTCAAGAGGTGGGCACTCATCAAGTTCACGCTCCTGCAGCAGCAGGTTACAGGCAAAAGCCATACAGGTAGCCTCGCCGCATCTTTTACAGTTGGTTTGGGGCAGTAATGTCCACACATCCAGTGGGCGCGGGGCATGCTTACGCGCAGTCATCGCCACTAGCTCATCCCGGTGATCCCAGGTGGCATTGATCGCCTCTGCCAGGGCTTTGAGCAGCTCCAGGCCTTCCTCGGTATCTGTTACTTTCGTTATATAGGCTTTTTCTGAGTACAAAGTGATGAAACCCGGCTGGCGGCGCAAGGTGAGGGTGCATGAATCTGGATTATAAGAAATGACGTTTGGCAGGGTCGCCAAATAAGGGAGCACATCATCGAGCTTGCGGGAGGGCACGCCAATGACAATGATCTTGCCCGGCTCAGCCAGGCAGGGTAAGGTTTTTACCAGTGTGATTGCTTCAAGAAACATTCCCGCCTCACGGTCGAAACATATCACTTGTAACCTGGGTGATGCCTGCACCAGGCACCTCAATCATTACGTGTCAGCCCCCTTCGAGCAGCTCCCGGGCTTTCCCTTTGAAGTGAACCTTTAGGAAGACCAACGCCTCATCGGCATCATCGTCAATCAGGATGCGCATCAGTTGTATGATCTGAGCATCTTCCAGGACAATATTGATCCCTTTTTTCATGACAGCCTCCTCACCTTAGGCTCAGAAACCGATCAATCCATCACTCTGCCAGGGCACCTCGCAGCCAGCCAAGCACTTCGTCACGCGCTGGAAATCTGCCCGCACAGACCAGCTTTTCATTCACCACCAGGCTCGGGGCTGCCAGGATTGGGGTATATTGCTCGATGGTGAACCAATCCTTCAGCTCCATGATGTTTATATTCACGTCCGGATGCTCATCGTGAATTATTCGTTGCGCTGATAACACGGTTTGCCTGACTGCATAACGCTGGGCGGAATGATAGCTGAGGATTTTAATCTCAATCACCCCGAGAACACTCGCTTCTTCAACCAGAAGGCTACATTCACCAGGCCGATCATGACCGGCACCTCTACCAGGGGTCCGATGACAGCCGCAAACGCCTGCCCCGATGCAATCCCAAACACCGCCACGGCCACGGCGATCGCCAGCTCGAAGTTATTGCTGGCGGCGGTGAATGACAAGGTGACGGTCTGGGCGTATGTAGCTCCAATGGCTTTACCCATTAAGAAACTGCTCAAGAACATGATCACAAAATAAAACAAAAGCGGGATGGCAATGCGTACCACATCCAGTGGCAGCTGCACGATGTACTCACCCTTTAGGCTGAACATCACCACGATGGTGAATAACAACGCCACTAGGGTGATCGGGCTGATCTTGGGGATGAATTTAGTGTGGTACCACTCTTTCCCTTTGGCTCGCACCAGGAAAAAGCGGGTCAGGAATCCAGCGATGAATGGGATACCCAGGTAAATGAAAACACTCTTGGCGATATCGCTGATGGTGATATCCACGGTTTTCCCCGCCATCCCAAACCAGGTGGGCAGGACGGTGATAAAGACATAGGCGAACACGGAGTAAAACAGCACCTGGAAGATGCTATTGAATGCCACCAGCCCGGCAGCGTATTCGGTATCGCCTTTGGCAAGCTCATTCCACACGATAACCATGGCAATACAACGCGCTAGGCCAATCAGGATGAGGCCGGTCATGTAATCGGGATAATCACGCAGGAAGAGCACGGCCAGGAAAAACATCAGGATAGGCCCAATCACCCAGTTTTGCAGGAGCGATAATCCCAACACTTTCCAGTTGCGGAAGACATCCCCCAATTCTTCATAGCGGACCTTCGCCAGTGGTGGGTACATCATTAAGATAAGCCCGATGGCGATTGGAATATTGGTCGTGCCAACCGATACAGCCTGGTTGAATTGTTGGACTGCTTCTGGGAATAGATAGCCGATAGCGACACCAATCACCATCGCCATGAATATCCATAAGGTAAGGTAGCGATCAAGGAAGGATAATCGTTTCGTTATGCCCACATCAGAGCGCAATGAAGAACTTTTTGCTGTCATGAAGCACCTCGTTCGTAATCTTGTAATAATGCAATGATTTCTCGGGTCATATCGTCTCGAACCTTTCGAAAATCGTTGATGTCATCGGATTTTGCTGGATCGGGGAAGTCGTGATGTAATCGTTTCCCTTTCCCAAGCCATACAGGACATTCTTCAGCGGCGGAATCACATAAAGTCACGACCAGGTCGAAATCCACTCCACGAAACCCATCAACCAGTTTTGAACTTCCAGCGTGTTGAATGCCCATTTCTGAAAGCACAGTCAATGCTTTTGGATGGACATATCCAGTCGGTTTTGTCCCTGCGCTTACCGCTTGCCAGGTATCGCTCAGGCGAGAGTTGACGATCGCCTCAGCCATCTGGGAGCGACAAGAATTACCTGTGCACAGGAAGAGTACTTTTTGTCTCAATTTACACCAATGCATTCACCAGCCAGGTGGTCACCTCGGCTTCGGTGGGGATGCGCGCCGCACACACCACCTTTTCGTTAACCACCAGGCCCGGCGTTCCCAGGATGGGGTACTTGCGGATTTCATCCCACTCGGTCACCTTGATCACCTTCGCTTCCAATCCCATGCTGGCAATAACCTTACGGGCCATGCCTTCGACTTTCTGACAATTTTCACAACCCGATCCTAAGACTTTTACAATTAACATGCCTCATCTCCTCATTGTAGTAAAAGATAAACAGTTCAAATAATTTCAATCTCTGGCTCAAGAATTACTTCAGACTTGATCGAATTCGCCACCAGGCTGTATTTTTGCGCCGCTCTTAATGCCCGCTGGACACGATTTTGGATATCTGCCGCTGCCTCAAACCCGGCTTTGACCCTGATATGAGGGGTAAGCCTGACCTGTGTAAAACGTTCGGTGTGATCCAGCTCAATCAATTTCGTTCCTTCAGCCCGACATTGGTACGCTGCCAGGTCCAACCTTAATCGCTCACAGGACCATAGGAATACCAGCATGATGCAGGTATTCACTGCAGCCACGAAGGCATCCTCAGGGGTGAGCACGCCCGGCGTGCCATGCGCTTCAGGCGGAGCCGAAAACTCCAGCACTGGTCCGTTCCCCAGGCTGACCGTGCCTGAATGTTCCAGCGTCCATTCAACTGTTGTAGTGTATATGGTTGTCTGGCTCATTTGTTTTTTTCCTTGAACCAAAAATCCGCATAGGCACGCGAAATCCCTTCCCGGTATGCCATTTCTTCACCATCGGGGACGGGATTGTAGACCTTGACGGTTTCCATCAGCTCATTCAGGTTCTCATCGGATGGAAATTTACCGGCTTCAGTAAATTGTTGGAAGATGAGCGGGATACCGACCAGGGTGATGAGCTCCCCTGAGATGAGTACCTCCTGGATGGGGATCCCTGAACCGCAGGCACAGGTGGCCACCACGGGCTGGCCACTGGCTTCTTGCTGGACGATACCAATTGCATCCAGCTGGATGAATTCTCCATCGCTTAGGTTCCATTGTTTTCCCAGCAGCTCATCCACCCGTTGGGCGATCTCATCCGCCAGCAGGTCAACCGCTTGCAGCCCAGCTGCATTTAATTTTCGCCTGCCTTGCAGCTCTCCAAGCTGGTTACCCGCGATAACGTCTCGCACCACATAGCTGGCGGCAGGGCGATTGGAATATCTTTCGGTAGCCTTCTGGGCACAGCGTAGCTCGCAGCCATCCACAGCGATGGTGGGGTGGAACCTGGCAAATGCTCGGTCACCTTCCCCACCCGCCAGGAACAATGGCAGGCAAAGCGTGACGGTTTCGTTTGGACGCAGATGTTCAAGCACCCGCAGGGCAGCCAGTCGGGTGACGGTGCCCTCTTCCAGCTCCTCTCCTGAGCAGGCGATGATGCCTACCTTCCTCATCGGCAGGTCAACCATTGTCTCCTCCTTCCGCAGGGCCGGAAATCTCATCCACTATCTCAGCTATTTCTTTCGCCAGTGCCTCAGCTAGTTGCACTCCACCTTCATTTAGCTCAGCAATTCCCTGCGGTTTAAATTGCTTATAGCGGCGGTAAACTTCCAGGACGGCGAATTCTGTATGTACCCTACCCCCACTCTCGCGCACCATTTTCGAGGCACATGCCAGCTTGCAGCCATCGATGGTGATGGCAGGACTGTTTTTTACCAAAGTTTGTGCTGCAGGCTCCCCGAGGACAAGCTTGGAGAGCGCCACCAGCTGGGTGGTCTCCGGTCGCATATCCTCGACGACGACATAAGCAGCTTCGCGGCTGACGGAACCATAAGTCTTGCCGATACCACTGCAAGGCACAATGACTACTTTTCCATGCAGTCTGCTCTCGCTCATGCTTTCCCTGCCTCCTGCTCGGCTTCCCGCTTTACCTTCTGATAATAGGCAAGCGGTTCCAATAAACTTTCTAAAATTGGTTCCTCATCCAGGCTTTCCATCAATACCAGCCAACCCTCGCCGTAAGGATTCTCATTGATGATCTCCGGATGGCTTCCCATCATCGGATTCACCTGGATCACCTTTCCAGGGATGGGTGCTGGCAGGCTGATGGTTACCTTGATGGTTTCAACCGCGGCCAATTCATCACCGCCCCTCACTACCGAACCCTCCGGCTTGACTTCGGCAAAGGCAATGTCACCGCTGCGCCGCTGTAGATAATCAGAAATGCCCACCCAGAAGTGATGACCTTCCTGCCTTACCCACAGTCCATCAGTGCTATATAGGCGGTCTGTCGGAATAGTAAACGTGAATTTATCAACGGTAAAATTATAGCTATCGGGATTCATCAGGCTTTTGATCCTTTCGAGTCCTACTTGTGACTATTCGTTTTCTCTATGGTCGGATTACATTTCGGGCAGGGGCAATTGTCGACCTTCGCATTAGCTTTTATTGATGTAGCTCCACTCATCTGATTAGCATAATCAATCAGTTCGTAGATTTCGGGTTTAATCACGCGGTAGAACACCCGGGTACCATCGCGCCGGTCATCAACCAGCCCCACATCACGCAATACCATCAAGTGCTGAGAGATATATGCCTGCCGGCAGCTAAGCACTGCTTCCAGGTGGCAGACACACTGCTCGCCATCGCGCAGGATATCAAGGATCATCATCCGCGATGGATGCATCAATGCTTTAAATATGCTTTCGGTTGGAGTAAGGTTTGGCATTAAAACGGAAAATCCTTCATCGACCTAAACAGGATATTCAATTAATTGAATATATTATAGTGCCATCCGGCACCTCTTTCAAGGCAGCGCATCACTTGAATGGCATGACAACCATCCTGATGGTAGAATTGTGCCCATGCATTTTCCAAGAGCTATATTGTGGGATATGGATGGTGTGCTGGCCGACACCAGCGAGTTGCATTTTCAAAGCTGGAAACCTGTTTTAGTTGCGCAAGGCATCCACTTCGATCGGGAAAGATTTCACCTGATCTATGGATTGAAAAATGAAGACATGCTGCCGTTATTGGCAGGTAGACCACTGGAAGCAGCCTGGATGGATCGAGTGGCGGAGCAAAAAGAGCAGGCTTTCAGGCAAGCTATGCCTGGGCATCTGAATCCACTTCCCGGTGTGCGTAAATGGCTGCAACAATTCAATGCCTGGGGCTACCGGCAGGCAGTGGCGTCTTCAGCTCCGGCTGAAAATGTGGAATTAGTAGTGGACGTGTTGAAGATTCGGAAGTATTTCAGTGCCTTGGTCACACCAGGTAACCTGCCAGGTAAACCCGACCCAACTGTGTTCCTATTGGCAGCTAGCCAGTTGTGCGTCACTCCCCAGGATTGTATTGTGATCGAAGATTCCCTCGCCGGGATCGAAGCTGCCAGTAAAGCTGGAATGCATATCATTGCCGTGGCAACCACGAATCCGCCCGAGGTTCTCACCCAGGCGGATATTGTGGTGGAAACCTTAGATCGATTAATTGTCGAGCAGGTTGAAACCCTGTTCTAAGCCGCCTACCAAAGTGTCAATCACCAAAGCAGATGCCCATATCCCGGGCAGTATGGATGATATCCCCGTTCAACGGGACGGTCTTCATGCGTTTCGTGGCGGCTTCCAGGGGGACGTATTTGACGGTGGGCGGGTCTAGTGCCACCATAATGCCGCGTTGGCCTTCGGCAATAGCCCGCACTGCCGCTGCCCCGAAGCGTTGGGCAATCAGTCGGTCGAAACGCGTGGGCGAGCCACCCCGCAGCAGATGCCCCAACACCACCAGCCGGGTTTCTTTCCCGGTCAGTGCTTGCAACTCATCTGCCACCTTCTCGCCAACCCCTCCCAGGCGTTCAGCCCGTCCGGATTCACGGCTGATCACCGAAATTGTGCCACCTTTCGGCTTGGCTCCTTCGGCCACCACGATGATAGAGAACAGACTGCCGCTCTTTTCACGATCGCGAATCTTGTGAGCCACCTTCTCCAGGTCAAAGGGGATCTCAGGAATCAAGATCACGTCGGCTGAGCCAGCCAGTCCGCTCTCCAGGGCAATCCAACCGGCATAGCGGCCCATCACTTCCATCACAATGATACGGTTATGCGAGGCAGCCGTGGTGTGCAGGCGATCGAGGCAGTCTACGGTAAAGGCACAGGCAGTATCGAAACCAAAGGTGATCACGGTTTTGTCCAGGTCGTTGTCGATCGTCTTTGGCACCCCTATCACCCACATGCCTTTCTTCGACAACTCATTGGCGATGGACATCGAGCCATCCCCACCCACCGAGATCAGGGCATCGATCTGGTGTAGCCTGAAGGCCCGGATGAGCTCATCAGACCGGTCGATTTCCGTAACCACGCCATCCGGCCCGCTGATGGGATACTTTAGAGGATTTCCCCGGTTGGTGGTGCCGATGATCGTGCCACCCAGGTGGGTGATGCCCCGCACACGCTCGCGGGTCAGGCGGATCAAGCCACCTTCAACGTACTGCTCGGGCATCAGCAGGCCATTGTAACCATCTCGGATACCAACCACCTCCCAGCCGCGGTTGATCGCCGATAACACAGCCGCCCGGATGACCGCGTTCAAGCCAGGGGCGTCACCGCCTCCCGTAGATAAGGCGATACGTTTGATGTTCACAGGTGTCGGTGCCATCACGCCTCCTCAATTTTTCGAGCTAAATTGAAGCAAAGTATTACAATACGTGATTTTACACCCTGATTCGGCTTTATGAAGCAGCAGTCATCCAATTACCCATCACCCAATCAGCCTGGCAAGCAAAAATGCTGCCCCAGCGGCTACTCCGCCTACCATGACGGTTTGTAAGCCAGACCTGAGAGGCCGGGTACCTGTAAAGCGGCCCTTGATATATCCAAACAGGAACAAGGCAATCAAGGTAACCACAACCGAAACAATCAGGGCAGTGGATAAATTGGGAATCAAAATATAAGGCGTTAGCGGTATAAAACCACCCACGATGTATGACAGGCCGATGGTTAGGGCACTTCTGCGCGCCCGTAGAGGGTCAGGTACTTCCAGGCCTAGCTCAAAACGCATCATGAAATCCAGCCACTGGGTCCGGTCAGCACTCATCGCGTCCAGGATGGGCTGGATGTGCACATCCTGCATGCCATAGCCGCGGAAGACATCGGCAACTTCCTGCTTTTCGCGTTCCGGCAGGTGGTCGATTTCCCAATTCTCGCGCTGCTGCTCAGTATAGTAGTGCTCAGCGTCGGTCTTGGCAGCCAGGTAGCCACCCAATCCCATGGCGATCGAGCCTGCGGCGATCTCTGCCAGGCCAGCCAGGACGACGATCTTGGTCTGTGCTCCCGGCACACCAGAAATTCCTGCCGCCAGGGCAAATGGCACGGTGAGGCCATCAGACATGCCAATGACGATATCACGCACGGTTTCATTGGCTCGAAAATGGCGTTCGACATGAGTTTCAGCTGTCATTTCTTTCCCTCCTGACCTTTACAAGACGCGGGAATTTCCTAAGGTCTCTGTTTTCCCCCGGTTTCTTCTCGCCCAACCTTTGAGCATAGAGAATAATTGAAAGCAATCATTCCAACAAGTCCCCGCCACTACCAATTGAATCTACAATTACACCCCGGTTAACCATACCACCAATGAGGTTTGTTCTGCCGTGGAAACCTTTAATATCTGATGAGCGTCTATAATTAGCTGTCCGGATTTCGATCTCTACTTTTTCCTTCATGGAGTATCTCATGAGAGTAAAGCTATTCCTTTCGTTGCTCAGCTTTGTGTTTTTAATGGCAGGCTGTAAAAATGCATCACCAAGCATTGCTCCAACCAACGTGCCTGCCAACACCCCAACCCTGGAGTTTTCCTTACCCATTCCAGCCACCCTCGTCAACCCTACCGCATCAAAAACCCCGTCTGTGGAGAAGCTTACCCTGACTCCCGTCTCCGACCAGCAAAACGTGTTGGATTTGGCATTCGAGGTCATTAATGTGATTAAAGCGGATGATTCGGTTGCATTGTCTCAATACGTCCACCCGCAGATGGGTCTGCGTTTCTCGCCCTATTCTTACGTCAAAGATTCCGACCAGGTATTTACTACTCAGCAAGTGGCAGGTCTGCTGGATGACAGCACAGTGTATCTGTGGGGAAATTATGATGGCTCCGGTGAACCGATTAACCTGACTTTTGCCGACTATTATGCCAAGTTTATCTATGATGTAGACTTCGCAGACGCCCCTCAACTATCCCTTAACCACCGCCTGAGCACGGGCAATTCGATTGACAATAGCCAGGAGTACTACCCCGGCTCTATGATCGTTGAGTTCTATTTCCCTGGTTTCGATCCCCAGTATGGCGGCATGGACTGGCGCAGCCTGCGCTTAGTATTCATGCAGGATGACGGCACCTGGTACCTTGCTGGCCTCATCCACGACCAGTGGACCACATGACACAGTATCGGCACACATAGAGTGGTTTTCTCGGATAACATTCTGGTTTACAATTAAGCCATGTTCACCCATGCCATCACCCGCTTGCCCGGGGGTAATTTCTCCGACGGGATCACCACCTCCAACCTGGGTCAACCAAGCTATCCACTCATCCTCGAACAACATCGGGCTTACCGCCAGGCCTTGCTCAGCCTGGGCCTGGATGTGATCGTCCTGCCAGCCGAACCGGATTACCCGGATGCCTATTTCGTCGAAGACCCAGCCATCGTCACCCCCAATATCGCCGTGGTCACCTACCCAGGTGCATCTCCCAGGCAAGGTGAGCAGGTCAGCCTGGAACCCTTTTTGCAGTATTATCGTACCATCTTCCACATCCAGCCCCCCGGCACAGTCGAGGGCGGGGATGTGCTGATGGTGGGCAATCATTTCTTCATTGGCTTATCCGAGCGGACCAATGCAGAGGGTGCTGAGCAGCTCATGGCATTCCTGCGGAATGCGGGGCACACTGCAGAAACAATCGCTGTGTCAGCCGGTTTGCACCTGAAATCCAGCGTCAATCATTTAGGCGAAGGCGTATTGCTAATTACCAGGGAACTTTTTGATATCCCGGCTTTTGCAAGCTACCATAAAATCCTGGTGGATGACAGCGAAGCCTATGCCGCCAACACCTTGTGGGTGAATGGTAGCCTGCTTGTGCCGAGCGGCTTTCCCAAAACCAGGGTAAAGCTCGCTGCGCTCGATATGCCCATCATTGATTTGGATGTCAGTGAAGTGCAGAAGATGGATGGCGGCCTGACTTGCATGTCCCTGAGGTTCTAATAAGATCATGGGTCTCAATTGGATCGATTCCAACCAGCTTTCTTTCAATACCTTGCTCTTGCTCGAACGGGTGCAGCTGAGCTGGTTCCCCGGATGGGTGCCTGAAGCTAAGATGGCGATTACCCTGCGCGCCAACCCGCATATTGAGTGGTACCTGCGGCATAAGTGCCCCGAGCTGAACCCCTGGGTGGACCAGCTATTATCAGCAAATCCACCTACCTTCTCTCCGTCTGCTGAACAAATCAGGGCAGCAGAGATCGCCGTCATGAACACCATCAACGACCTGATGGTGTATGTGGTCGACCCTAAGCTCTACGATGCCCGGCCCTTCATGGCCTGGGATGAGAACGAGCTGCTCATGCTGACGGAGTTCTCAGGCAAGATTGTCATCGATGTTGGTTCTGGCACAGGTAAGCTGGCGTTGATCGCCGCCAGTAAAGCCCAGGTGGTCTTTGCCGTGGAGCCGGTGAGCAACCTGCGTCGATATATAAAGGATAAAGCCCGGGCTCATAATATCTCGAACATTTTCACGGTGGATGGCTTGATCACCGATATACCCTTTCCGGACGGTTTCACCGATATCACCATGGGGGGCCACGTTTTTGGCGAGACACCTGAATTGGAATATGCCGAGTTGAAACGGGTGACCAGGCCAGGTGGGATGGTCATCCTGTGCCCGGGCACCTCTATGAATGAGACCCAGGCACATGAATTTCTCCTAGAGGAAGGCTTTGCCTGGTCAGTCTTCGAAGAGCCGCAGGATGGGCCTATGCGGAAGTATTGGAAAGTTTTACCCTGACCTGACGTCGGGGAAGGGGAACTTCTCAGTCACTAAAACAACGATTTGGAAAAGTCAATCGTGTATGGGGCGTTTTTTTTCAAGGTACCCCATTTTATGGAGATCAGAATTATTATGAACAAAACCTACCTGCACTAGAGTATGCAGGTAGGTATTTTGAACAGCTGAATCTGCCTAGTGCTCTGGGATCTCCCGCTCTGCCCGACGGAGAATCTTCTCCACTTTTTCACTCACCTCTCCAGGTAGCGGGTCGATCACCGGTCCTTCCAGGATGGACTGCACCAATTCACGGGCTTTCGAATACATTGACGGTTTCCCGATACTGACCCAGCTCTCAAGCGAATGACGGTCTATCAACGCCGGGGTATATAGCTCATTTCCCCGTGCAGCCAAACGGGTGCTTTTTGCCCCCAAGAAATGCCCCCCAGGCCCAACCCGGCTGATATCTTCTAGCAGGTCTTTTCCATCCGAGCAGTCCACACCCTGCGCCAGGCGTTGCAACAGGTGCGCGATCTCGTTATCCACCACAATTTGCTCCAAGACGAGCAGCTGGTCACTCTCGATTTCGCCAAAACCCACCAGGATATCCGCACCAGCCAAGACCGACGGCAATGTGGTGATGATTTTTTCGATCACTGCTTCCGGCCCGGCTTGCTTGGCATCGGAGGTGAACCCTGCCCCACTGGATGGGAAGCCATAATAGTGCGCCATTTCCACCAGGGCGGCAGTTTGCAATGCCATCTCTGGCACACCAGCCAGGTAGGCACCGCTCCGGAAATCGGTGATAGCCGTGGAGCTGGAGAAAATGATCGGCCGGCCTGGATGCGCCAACTGGAAGATCACCAGCGATGAGAGCATCTCAGCGTTCGCCAGGGCGATGTTCGATAGCAAGCTGGCCGGTCCGGTGGTGCCAATCACCGGCATGGGCATGCACATCACGGGTAGGTCGACCTGACCGAGCTCGAGGTAGGCGTCCAGCATCTGCCCATCATGGGTCAATGGGGCCACCGGGCAATAGATTAGCGAATAGGCGTGGCTTTCCTTCAAGGTGGTTTCGCTGCCCACGATTGCCGCCAACCCTTCGATCAGGAAAGGTGCTTGTGCCACCGTATGCAGCTCGTGCTGACCATGTTTAGAGCAATTGGTAGCCATGCTCAAGAATTCGTACAATGCCCGGATGTGGGCGGGCTTGTCTGCCGCACAGGTGGGCGCCCAGGCCATCACCCCCATATCCATCTGCTGAAAGACCTTCAAAGCTATTTCGATGTCCTGGCTGGTGCCGTAGCGTCGCTCACCACTTTGAAAATCCAGGGCAAAGGCAGCCGTCCCATCCAACCCGTAGCGAGTTTGCAGGGTGGGTAATGCCAGGTTGTAGGTGGGGTTGCGTGCCTCAAGCACGAACGACCTTGGTGCAGTTTTCAAGGCCTGGTTCACCAGCTCGGTGGGTATTTTGGCAATCCTCTCTTGTGGGTCGATGGGTATTCCATGACTACGAAAGATTTTCGGTGCCTGGTCCCCATAAAACCGAATGCCCACTTCCTCCAGAATGTGCAGGCTCATGTTGTGGACGCGGTGTTGTTCTTCTTCTGTCAGAATCTGGGCGGTGAACTGCATAATTCCTCCGTGTCTTGGTGATCTAAATGACCTGGAAAGCTTGCGATCTAGTGACCTTTTTCCTGGTCTGCAGCTTTCAATAGATTGCGTAGCTCAGCTTTTTGAGCGTCTTCCAGGGGCTGGGGATAATGGTTGGCCAGGATCCATTCCACTTTTTCGCGGGCTACTTCAAGGACGTCCCGATAGTCTCCGGCCAAGTTTCGCTGGCCGGTCAGGTTGGAGTATTGGCGCTGGCGTAGATTTTGGCGGGTATGCCGATGAGCCAGGTATTGGCCGCGTGGGCCGACCTCGCGGATCACATCCAAGGCTAAGGCCTCAGGGCTGGTGTTAAAATGGGAGGCTTCATGCCTGACACGATGGTATACATCGGCGTCCAATAAGATTGCTTCAGGGTAGAGCAACATGCACGACTCAACCAAGCCTAATCCACTGCCGGTTTCAGCGCCTGCCAGCGCGCACAACAATAATGACGATTCAGCTTCCGCAGCTGATTGCCAGCCTGGGACAACTGCATCTGTCCCGAAGATACCGGCCAACGTGGGCACTCCCCAATGGTGGGCCATCTCCGCGCCCAACGGGTACAGCTGCGAGCCCTCGAATGTGCTGCTCTGGTAATCGCCGGTACGTGGGTGCATGATACCGGGCATCAGGGAGTGAAATACTGGGGCACCTGGCGCTGCCATCTGCAGCAACACCAGGGCGGAGATGATCTCTGCATCCCCGGTGACCAGCGTGCCTGCCAGGGTGGCCGGTGCGGTGGTCCCGGTATTGACCATCGACATGAATCCCACCGGCAGACCTGCTTCGGCAAACACTAGGGCTGATTCCAGACCATCGCGATCCTGGGCTAGGGGTGCGATGCAACATACCAACAAGGACAGGGGCGGACGCTGGCGCCTGACCTGCTCAGAACCTGCCACCACGTTTGCCATTTCGATGGCATAACGTGCCGTCCATTCGCCCATGATGGTCTCAGATTGGATATGCTTTATGGTATTGTTGAAAGATGCCTCAATTTCGTGGAGCGGGGCAGTCTCAGGGTAATCCTGTGCACTGACGATCGGCCAGTAGAATCCCAGGGCGCTCAGGTAGTCGGATACCCTGGCCATGGCAGCCACATCTTCTTTTCTGGAGCGCCTTCTCTGGCGGGTGACAAAATCGATGGTTTCAACCCCACACCCATCCGTTGCGCAATACAAGGCTGTGCCATCCAGGTGCAAATCGAAGTCCTGGGAACGCGCCCCCATGGTGTAGTAACGCGGGGCATGATTCATAGTCTCCAGCACCACCTCGCTGGGCAGCTTTACCAGCTGGCGCTGAAAATCCACCCTGCCGCCATGCTCGGCGTAGATTTTTAGTGCCATCTCCGATGGGCAGTGCACCCCCACCTGTTCCAGGATCTCCAGGGTGGCCGCCTGCAGCTCATTAAGCTGGCGTTCATCCAGGATATTCACATGGTAACCGGGCACGATCGGTTGCAGGGCGGGAGTTTCACTAGCCATAGTTGCTACCCCTTGCGAAGCTCTTTATCCGCAGCCGCCAAAATCCGTTTAAGCTCAGCCTGTTTTTCACCTTCCAATGCCTGTGGATGATGATTCTTGCGGATCCAATCGACCTTTTCAATCGCAACCTGGCGAGGGTCGCGATATTTTCCATCTTCACCGATCTGGTGATTAATGCCGCGAACCAGCGATTCGCGGATGTGGTTGCGAGTATGCCTCTGCCCCAGATAATGACCACCCGGACCGACCGCATGAACCGTGTCGAGCGCTAATGTCTCGGGGCTCACCTCCAGATCCATCAGCTGGTAGCGAGCCCGCTGGTACAGGTCATCATCCATGATGATCTGTTCAGGGTAGAGCAGCGTGTATGTCTCTGAGAGCCCCAATCCGGTGACAATATCTGCACCGGCCAAACCAGCCAGGTATGGATCCAGTGCCACCTCCCCTGCACCCAGCCATGTGCCGGGTTCATGGGCATCCGTGCCGTAGCAAGCTCCCAGTGAAGCCATACCCCAATGGTGGGCCATTTCCACCGGTGCGTAGCGCGTCCGGCTATCCAGCGAATAACTCACATAGCCCCCCGTGCGCGGGTCAGCCCAGGCTTGCATCAACGAGTGAAAAACCGGGGCACCAGGGGCGTGAAGCTGCATGAGCACCGTTGCGCTGATAATCTCAGCATCCCCCATGGCAAATGCACCGGCCAGGGTAGCGGGGGCGGTCGTCCCCAGGGTGGGCATGGCCAGGAACCCGACTGGTAGCCCAGCTTCTGCCAATACCAGCGCACCTTCGATCCCAGCCGTGTCTTGCACCAACGGAGCGATCGTGCACACCACTAGCGAGAACGGTGGGCGCTGGCGCAGCTCCTCCCGGCTTCCGGCGATCACACTAGCCATCTCAGCAGCATACCGGCAGGGAATTTCCCCCATCACCGTTTCACTTTGCACATGCTTTACCGAGTTATTCCAGGCGGCATCGATTTCATGCAGTGGGGCAGTCTCGCCGTGATCCTGGGCACTCACCATCGGCCAGATAAATGCAATGGATGGCAGGTAATCGGAGATCAAGGCCATCGTTCCAACGTCAGCCTTGCATGAAGGCCGCCGCTGCCGGGTGGTAAAGTCAATGGTCTCCACCCCGCACCCGTCTGTAGTAAAGAATGTCACTCCCTGGGCCAGCTGCAAGTCATAGCTCGGTCGCCGCGCGCCTAGTATAAAATAGCGGGGAACCGTGAATAAGGCTCTCAAAACAAAATCCGGCTGCATTCTGACCACCTGCGACTGCCAGTCCACTTGCGCACCGTGTTCGGCAAAGATCGACAGGGCTTTTTGGGATGGAAATCGTACGCCAGTCTTATCTAAGATCTCCAGCGTTGCGGCTTGCAAATCATCCAGCTGTTTATCGGTCAGGAATTGCAGGTGATAATTGGTCTGTAATGGTTGTAAGGGTGGGTATTCGGTTGGCATAATTTATCCTTGAATAGCTGGTCATTTTTTACGGAATGGGTTATTTTATCGATGTGTCACCGAGACGCACGTGCCCGTCTCTCGAGGTGTTCAAGCTCGCGTAGCGTATCTTCAGGTAAGGGCAAGGGTTGGTGATGTGATAAAAGCTGTCGAATATCTTCCCTGGCCTCAGCCAGGATGTCTGGTGAACCCGAAGCGATCCATTGTTCGTACGGGCCATGCTGCCCAAATTTACTCCTATAGATTTCATCGGAACGAACCATCCTGCGCGTAGAGCCATGTTTAAGGTAATTTCCTCCCGGTCCCAGCTCGGAGATCACTTCACCCAGCCATTTTTCGGTGCTGCTGCCAATTCCTGAGCTGAGGCGTTTACAGCGCCGGACAACTTCCACGTCAATCATCATTTGCTCAGGGCTGAAGATGGTTGAACCCCCCAGCAACCCCGGCCCCACCAGTAAGTCGGGCTGTGCTAAGACCGGTAGGGCATAATTCAATGCACGTTCATAAGCTGCTTGGATACATGGCACATGGTGGTCCGAACCTCCCGTGCTAGCTTCTACTGGCAACTGATACATGCGGGCAAGCTGTGTCACTGCCGCGCTTAGCAGGGCATGTTCCACCTCGCCACTCCCAAACCGGCCTGAGTGCATATCGGCAATTACAGGCACGGCTGCGTAGATGAATGGAGTTCCTGGTGCAGCAGCCTGGATAAGGCAGAGCATTGCCAGCGTCTCACAGTTAGCCAGGATTAGTTGCGAGATCAATGAAGCCGGTCCGGTTAACCCCAGCATCGGCATGGTCATCACCGCCACGGGGATGCCCCACTCCAACGTCTCAAGGTAGGCATCCGTATATTCACCCTCGATGAGCAGAGGGGAGGCGGGGCATATGAGGAATGAAACCGGCAGGGTTTGCTTAAACTCAAGCGGGCTACCAAACACCACCTGGAGCACTTCCAGCATCCAGCGGCTTGCTTCAGGTGTTGCGGTCGATTCCTGGATATGCTTGGAAAAATTTGAAAAGATGGTTTTCCAGTATGCCACCGTATCACCAGGCGTATGTCCCCAACAGCCTTCGATGGCACTCCAGTACACATCGATATCATCCAGGCAGTCACCCAGGCGTGTCGCCAGGTACCAGTCATCCAGGTTGGCAGTCCTGCGCACACCTGCATCCGCATCGTAAGTGTAGACTGCCGCGCCATCCATGATGATTCCACACCGTCCACTGTTCATGGGCAGTGTGCACCCGGGCCGGCGGGCACCAAGCTGGAATGCCTTGGGCGCCAGATCCAGGCAGGCCTCAACCAGATTTTTTGGAAAATGTACGATATGCGAAGCGTGGTCAACATCTGCACCAGCTTGCCCAAGCAAGTTCCGCCCGCGCTGAGTATCTACCCTCACCCCAGTATTTTGTAATATACGCAAGGTCTCTTCATGAATGCGGTCACACTCATCTGAAGATAGCACCTGCACCTGGGTTTTCATTAAACTTCCCCCATTTTCTCCAAAACTTTGTGTGGATCAAACGCGTCGCGTAAGCCATCACCGATGTAATTGATCGAGATTACCGACAAGAAGATCATTAATCCCGGGAAGATAGCTAACCAGGGGTATTTCACCAGATAATCCTGAGCATTGCTGAGCAGGTTGCCCCACGATGGCGTGGGAGGCTGGATGCCGAATCCAAGATAGCTAAGCCCCGATTCTTCCAGGATGGCATAAGCTACTTCCAGCGTGGCCTCAACGATGACTGGCCCGATGGCATTGGGGAAGATGTGGATGGCAATGATCCGCATGTTGTTGGCCCCCAAGGCCCGCGTGGCGGTCACAAAGTCCATCTCACGAATCGTTAGGTAGGAGGCACGCACGATACGGGCGGTGAACATCCAGGCCAGCAAGCCGATCACCCCTGCGATGGTCAACACGGGATTACTCTTTAAAAATGGTGCATCGACCTCGCGAAGGACGGCGCTTAACAGGATAAGCACCAGCAAGGATGGTAAAGCCAGGGCTGCATCGGTGATACGCATTAAGATATTATCAATCCGCCCCCCAAAATAACCCGCAATCGCCCCAACTGGCACCCCGATCAAGAGGGTGATGATCATCACCGAAAATCCTACCGCAAGTGATACCCTGCCTCCATATAAAACCCGCGTCATTAAGTCCCGTCCGAGTGCATCAGTCCCCATCGGGTGCGACCATGAAGGTGGCTGGTAACGCTCAGCCATATCCGACTTGATCGGATCGTATGGGGAAAGGAAGGCAAATGCACATGCCAGGATGATTAAAGACAACACGATGCTGCCTGCAATCGCGCCAGGATGTTTCCGGAAACGCTTCCAGATCATCCCACTCATGGTTGATTCGCGTGCGATTTGAATGGAGGCTTCAGTCATAGTGTATGCGGGGGTCTAATCTTGAGTAAACGATATCAGCCAGCAGGTTAGCAATAATCACCGCTACCGTTCCAATGGTCAGGATGGCCATCAAAGTGGGATAATCACGATCGATTGCAGCCTGGTAATACAAACGTCCCATCCCAGGCCATGAAAAGAGAATCTCTACATAGAGTGAGCCAGCAAAAATGTACGGCAGGTCAAGTGCAAAAATCGTCACCAATGGGAGCAGGGCATTGCGTAAAGCATGTTTGTAATAGACCTTGTTCAAGGTCAAGCCCTTAGCCCTGGCGGTCCGGACGTAATCCTGGTGGATAACATCCAGCATGCTGGAGCGCAAGAAGCGTGAATACCACGTCACCCAACCCACCACTCCCATAGTGACAGGCAGGATTAAATGTTTCGTCCAGTCGATTAGCGAGAACCCCATGCCCAAGGTATACATCCCTCCCGCAGGGAGAAGCGAATCTCCTGTGATGGGGTTTTTTAGCCAGACGTAGAATATTAAAATCAAGATTAAACCCAGCCAAAACTCTGGGATAGCCTGGCCAATAAATGACAATGTAGTGACAACGATATCGAACTTGGAGTATTGTTTTACGGCGGATATTACACCGACAGGGATGGCGATGATTGCCACAACCGATAATGTCACCGACATCAGATATGCGGTATTTTTGAAACTCTCCTTGATCGAGTCGATGACAGGTTTCCTGGTGCGGTAAGAATTACCAAAATCACCTCGCAGGATGCCTTTGCCGTGCCCGGGGGTTTCCTTTACGCCATCCCCATCCGCATCGATCTTTGTCCAATCATTGCCGATCAGCCAGAAGACATAACGCACATACACGGGTTGGTCCAGGCCGAACTGGCGTTTTAATATCGCGATCTGTTCCGCATTCAACCGCCGGGATGTCCCCCTTCCAGAAAGTGGGCCACCAGGTGCCAGGTTAACCAGGGCGAATAAGACGACGCTAACGATCAGCAATAATGGAATCGCCTGCAGCAGTCTCCTGACAAGATAGTTGCCCACTTCTGTCTAATCCTTTATCCCAATCAGCTCAATGATTACTTTACGGTCCAATCCGCCACATTCCAGGTGACAATCTCGTTGGCGTTCGACTTCACACCCTGCAGCCGTGTGGAATGGGCATTGGCATCCACAGTGGTGAATAGTATCAGCTCGGGCAGGTCTTCATCCAGGATCTTAGCCAGCTGGCAGAAACTCTCCTGACGTACAGCTTCGTCCAAGGTATATGAGGCATCGATCAGCTCATCCACCTCTGGCTTAATGTAACGACCATAGTTTAAACCAGCATCAGGTACAGCTGCCGCTGAATAATAGTAACCCCACAGGAAATCAGTCGGGTCAGTGCCAGAATAACCGTCGTCCCAGATGTCCATATCAAAATCACCCGATTGCTCGATGCCACCGTTTTCGGATGAATCCCAAAGAACAGTCCCCTCAACCCTTTGAATGCTGAGCTTGATGCCAATTTCTCCAAGTTTTTCAGCGATAAACTCCTGAGTCAGGTCGAGGGCTTCACCATACTCTGAATAGGTATAGAACTCCATCTCCATCTTATAGCCGTCCTCGGCGCCAGTGGTACAACCCTGGCATTCACGGATACCATCCCCATCAATGTCTACCCAACCAGCTTCTTCAAGTAGAGCTTTGGCGGCTTCAGGATCATACTTTGGCTCCGGGATGTCACACACATTGTAGGGAGGTCGGAAGAACTCCGTCCAGACCTTTTTGGCATAATCGTACCAAAATGTTTTCGAAATGGTATCAACATCGATGCCCATCCGGATAGCTTGACGGACGCGGACATCGGAGAGGATGGGGTGAGGTGTTGCAACCGGGTCGGTTGTCCCCTTGGCTGCCAGGTTAAAGAAGATACGCATCACCCAGCGATCCACCGGGCTCAGGCTGACCTGGACAGCATCAGAATAATTCTGCAGTTCATAGACAATCGGCTCAGGTGTCCACATATCAAGATCAGCATCCCCGTTAATCAGCATCTGCTTGCGGACTGCCTCATCCGGGACGATTTTGACCAAGATCTCATCGATTGACGGTTTGCCCGGTTCGAAATAGGTTGGATTTTTCTCGAAGGTCAGGTGGTCATTCTGCACCCATTCCTTGAGGATATACGGGCCATTGCTCAGAGGCTGCAATCCGCAGTCCCAGTTGGCGAAACCCTGCTCAGCATCACAGTAATGAGCCGGCCACACTACCATCAAGTAGCCTCCGAATTGGATCAGGTAACCTGGATATATGGCATTGTAGTGCACAACTGCAGTATATTCATCGATTTTCTCTACACTATCCACATAATCAATGCCAGGAATCCAATAGCCTGTCTCGGGGTCCACCACTGCTTCATAGGTGAAGACCACGTCATTAGCAGTGACTGGTGTGCCATCTGCCCATTGAATGTCCTGCCGAAGCTTCCAGGTTACATCCATGGTTCCATTTTCCTCATCGATGACCACACCCCCATTCTCGACGGACGGCAGCTCTACAGCCAGCTCTGCAAATGGATTGCCATTCTCATCCAGATCTGCCAGCCCAAGCATGGTCAGCTCCATAACAAGCACATCAAACCCATTTTGGTTGATAGCTCCATTAAAGGTGGGTGGGTCTTCGGCGATAACTGCCGTTATCGAGGTTTTTTCTGGGACCGCAGTTGGCTCGGTTACCGGCGGAATTTCGCCGGTGGTTGGTTGAACTGCTGGAGCCTGGGTCTGTGTAGTACAGCCTGCAAGCGAAGACCCGATCAATACCAAAATCGCCAGCAAGGTGAACCACTTCATTTTCGCTTTCATTTCCTTATTCTCCTTTTTTGCTTAGTTCTATTTTATGGTTCTTTTGAATGGTCACTTGGCAAGATGGATTGGCACTATCCGAAATGTCTACGATCATGAGCATTCGCGCATGAATACTCAACCTGTATCTGCCCAGATTAAACTGAGCATCTCTCCAGGATTTTTAAATTTACAAAACAAACGAACTGTGTACTGGCTTGTTTTCGCATGGATTTTGGCTTTGCGACCAGGTTCTGATCAAGCAGTTTATTATTATGAATCTTAACAAGATGGGAAGTAGCCAGGTGTTTAGCGTGTGATGTCAGCCTGGGCAACATCAGTCGAGAAAGCGTATTGAAATTGCCTGTATGCCGAGTTCCCCCCTCCTTGATCAACATTCCCTTCACTACTCTCCTCCTGCATCGAATCCAACATTTAAAACAGAAGAATAATCGTCGGGCGTGCGATTACTTTTCTCGGTTATATTATTGAATAATTGTCCTCTGCGTTTACGCGGAAATAAATAACAGGCATCCAAGGAATCTCGATCATCACGGGGTTTTCTACCCAAAATTTGGGCAGATTAATTTCATCCCGCTTTAATCTTCATGTTATCACGAAATAAAGTCTTCGTCAATTTGTGTGATTAGAAAATCACATCTTTGTAGGATTTTACCTAAAAATTTATGTTTTTCGGCGATATCATACATTCATTTACAATTTCAGGTCGGAATTCCACAATAGACGACTCCACGTAGCGGAATATCGGCAATTTCTCTGGTAATTCTGGTGTCAATAATCTCAAGTTAATAACTATCAATTCGAACGTTTAGTATTTACAAAACGTTGGGAACGCTGTATACTTCTGTGCTAACTTTATGAAACGCACCAGTCTTGATCTGCTGATCTGCCCCACCTGCCACGGTCCATTATCCCTCCTCCCTGCCCTTACCAATCAGCTTATTGATGTGGGCAGTTTGTCTTGCGTCACCTGCCAGGTAGAGTTTCCCATCCGGCACGGGATACCCCAATTCATAGAGGAAACGGAGCTGGAAGGTCTCGATAAAACTTTCGCCCACTTGTATGATTGGTTTTCCTTGATCTACACCGCTTTTTCCAAGGTTGGTTTTCGGTTGCTTGGCACCACCGATGCAAAAGCCCGCACGGAGGTTCTGAACCGGCTCGAGCCAAAAGGAGGCAAGGTACTCGAGGTATCCATTGGCAGTGGGGTGAATTTACCTTATCTGCTCACCATGCCTGGGGTCGGTGAAGTGTTCGGATTGGATATCTCGCGCGGACAGCTAAAACGTTGTGGCTCGCTCATCCACCGCAGAGGCTGGCCTGTGGATCTTTTCCTGGCGAACGCAGATGATCTGCCATTCACAGACTGCAGCTTTGACTCTGTCTTCCATATCGGTGGCATCAACTTTTTTTCCAACCAGCAGAAGGCCATCAATGAGATGATCCGGGTGGCGAAACCTGGTACCAAGTTCATCATCTGTGACGAGAATGAATCTGGTGCCCAATGGTATGAAAAATTTCTGCCGGGTTTCAAGGCGGCGTTTCAAGGCCAGCGGAGAGAGATTATCGCACCCATTGATCTTGTGCCAGCGAGTATGCTTGATGTAAAACTAGGCAACATCTGGAATAATTTCATGTATTGTATCGAATTCCGGAAACCAAATAACTTGTAATAGAGGCATTCACCCATGGACGGACTTCAACCGATTGAAGAACTTCACTTTATCGAAGATATAGGATTGTACTTTGAACAGATGGGGCTGCCGCGCATGGCCGGCCGCATCCTTGGTGCGTTGCTCATTTCCGATCCAATCTCTCAATCCATCACCGATCTGGGAGAGAAGCTGCATGCCAGCAAGAGTTCCATCAGCATTATGGCTCGCTTGCTGATGGAGCGCGGCCTGATTGAAAGAGTGGCTTCTCCAATCCCACGCCGCGATTATTATCGTTTTAAACCTGGGGGGTGGATCATCTACATGCGTCAGTGGTTAGGGTTGATGGCCGGACTGCACCAGATCACAGAAAGGGGCATGCTGTTAATGGTTGATAAACCGGAGCCTCTGAAGGAAAGGTTGAAAGAAGCGCATGATTTATTTTCAAACATTGAGCAGGAATTCCCTGCCATTATACAAAAAATTTCCACAAAATAATTCACAGTGCAGGTAAGGAACTATAAGCCAGGTACTGTTTACAGAGAATACTGAAAATAAGCAAAAGATCATCAGACCCAATACCGGAAAAAATTACCAATAAAGCACACAGCTTCTCCAAAATATACTCGCTTATTGTTAAAGATGATGTACTAACATATTTGCTTTGGAAATGACAAGGATGACGAAAACATTACTATTCCCTCACGCACCGCATCACACCGATCACCATATTCATAACAACCTGGACCCACACCGCCGGAGCGCCTCAGGATTATCAGATATTATTCTTGGTGGGCAAGATGGTCTGGTAAATGTGCTTGGAGTCATTCTCGGTGTAGCCGCTGCCACCAGTGACCCTCACCTCGTGCTGGTTGCTGGCCTTGCCGCTACTTTTGCAGAATCAGTATCCATGGGAGCAGTTGCTTATACTTCTACCCTTGCTGACGCAGACTACTATGACAGCGAGCTCGAACGCGAGCAGCGCCATATCGAACAAGTTCCAAAAGTGGAACGTGATGAAGTCAGACAGATTTACGCTGAAAAAGGCTTTCAAGGCGAGTTATTAGAGCACATCGTTGACACAATTACGAAGGACCCAGATGTTTGGGTGGCGGTTATGATGGCTGAAGAACATCAGCTGACCCCAATCGACCGAAAGCAAGCTTGGAAGATTGCTCTCATCGTAGGCTTTTCTGCAATTATTGGCTCCTTAATCCCGCTAATTCCCTTCATATTTTTACCTGTGACCATAAGCATGCTGGTATCTGTGCTGGTCACCGCTCTGGTTCTATTCTTCGTTGGTGGGTATAAGGCACGTGTGACTATTGGACACCCTGTGAAGAGTGGCTTAGAAATGGCTCTGATTGGTACATTGAGTGCCCTGGTTGGTTACGCTATAGGAGCATTGCTTAAGACCCCTGCTCCTTAATCGTCTACGCTGGGATATTTATGAGATCATTCAAGCAATGGGGAAGAAAATGACACTGTCAAACAAATCCATAGAAAATCAAACTTCACTATTCGTCCAGACTCCACCCTCGGGTTTGAACCAGGTAGAAATACAGGAATTGCGTAAAAAGCATGGAGAAAACCGCCTTCCTGTTGAAAAGGGGACTACGGTTTGGACAATCCTGCTAAATCAGATAAAAAGCCCGCTGGTGTATATCATCCTTGTTGCCGCAGGCGTATCGCTATTGGTGAAGGAATACAACGACTTCATCATCATCATGGCCGTGGTCATTATTGATGTCGTCTTGGGCTTTTTCCAGGAATACCAGGCTCAGCAAACCTACACCGCCCTCAAGGGCTTGTTAAAACCCACTACCACCGTCCTGCGTGACGGTGAGAGAAAAGAAGTGGAAGTCTGGGAGCTGGTACCTGGTGACCTGGTAATGTTGAATTCTGGGGAGCACGTCCCCGCTGATGGTCAGGTACGCGAATCCACCCAGCTGGCGGTTGACGAAGCCATCCTGACTGGCGAGAGTGAACCAGTTAGTAAAAATACCACCGATGAACACAACATCGTATTCATGGGTACAACCGTCATCACCGGCCGCGGGATGATCCAGGTGAGCAAAATTGGCACCAGTACCGAGCTTGGTCAAATTGCTACCAGCCTCAGTGAGCACGTCGAGGAGGACACCCCGCTGCAAGTCAGGTTAAAAACTTTTAGCAAAGTGCTGACGTACATCGTCATTGGCTTTACCATGGCAATCCTCGTGGTGGGGTTATTGATGGGCAGGGAATTTCTCGATATGCTGCGCGTATCCATCATCCTGGCCATTGCCGCTGTACCAGAAGGTCTGCTCATTGCTGTGACGGTGATCTTGGTTTTAGGGATGCGGAAAATCCTCAAGCGCCAGGGACTGGTCAAAAAGCTGCTGGCCGTCGAGACCTTGGGCTCGGTTACTGTCATTTGCACCGATAAGACCGGTACCCTGACAGAGGGTCGAATGCGGGTGGCACGGACTGAATTCCTGGATGACCAACGTGCCATGCAAACCATGGTGCTGTGCAATGATATGGAAGGCCCAGTCGATATCGCCTTATGGGAATACGCGCAAAACAACCTGGGCATCGATCCAAAAGATTTGTTGGACAGCTCGAAGCGTTTGGCAGAGGAGCTCTTTACCAGCGAAACCAAATACATGATTACCGCTGTAACAGGTGTATATTTTCACGGGGCAAACTACAACTTTCTCAAGGGAGCACCAGAAATCGTGCTAGAGATGTGTAACGCCAGCCAGGAGGAGCGCGATAAAATCCTCGCTCAGGTAGATGAGTGGGCCGGTGAAGGGCTACGCTTATTGGGCTTGGCTTACCGTTCAATGGGCAGTCTTGAGGATTACTCCGGCTATAGCTGGGTGGGATTGCTCGGTATGCAAGACCCGATTCGCGAGGGTGTCCATGAAGCCGTGGATCTTGCCCAGCATGCTGGGATTCAGATCAAAATGATCACCGGCGATTACCGAAAAACTGCCGAGAAAATTGCCCGGACGATCGGTTTGATGAAGCGTGGGGAGCATAGCCTGGAAGGTGAAGAGTTGGCCAGGATGAGTGACCAACAGCTTCAGCACGAGGTTCAAGACGTGGCTGTTTTCTCACGTATCCGCCCGCAGGATAAGCTACGTATCGTGCAGGCCTTGCAAACCAATGGTGAAATCACTGCCATGATTGGGGATGGAGTGAACGATGCCCCGGCACTGCAGCGAGCTAACATCGGTGTAGTGGTGGGGACGGCTTCAGACGTTGCCAAGGAAACCGCAGACCTGATCCTGCTGGACAGCAACTTCCGCACCATCGTCGCCGCCATCGAGGAAGGGCGTGTAATTTTTGAAAATATCCGCAAGGTGGTCGCCTACACTCTGTCAAACTCTTTTGCGGAAGTGCTCACCATCTTTACAGCCATGATGCTGCATTGGCCAGCCCCACTGGCGGTAGCTCAGATCTTATGGATCCACCTGATCTGCGATGGTCCATCCGATATCGTCCTGGGATTCGAGCCCGAAGAGGAGGGTATCATGGACGAAAAACCCAAATCGATCAAGGAACCTGTGCTGGCTCCCCTCGGTTTAACTTTGATCGGGGTAATCAGCATTGGGAGTGCGATTGCAGCACTCACATTATTTGGTCACTTCTATCTATCGCATAACAATCTTGCCGAAGGTCAAAGCCTAGTGTTTGCCAGTTTTGCGGTCAATTCCATGATCTATATCTTCGCCTACCGCTCCATGCGCCTACCGCTGTTCCGCATGAGCCCGCTCAGCCGCAATAAACCATTGATTTGGGCTGTGGCTGCCGGGTTACTCATGGTGGTGATCGCCTTCGCCTTTCCCAATATCCGCAGCCTGCTCGGGATCGTTCCACTCTCCCTCCAGCAGTGGAGCTGGATCGCCGCGATCGCCTTTGGGTTACTGATTGCGGTCGAGATCGGTAAGTGGGTCAGGGTCATGATTAAAAGTAAACTAAATTCGCAAAAATAAGGTGCCGAATTTTTTCACTTTGATCGTGGATGATGAATAAGCCATACCTGCGTGTTGCGCTGATTGCTGTAGCTTACCTTCTGATCATCGCTATGGCTTACCTTGGCTACGCTACCCGCAAGGGCAACTTGACCGATTGGTTCCTGATCCTTACTGCGCTTGCGTACGGATTTGGCGGACCTTACCTGGTGCGCAGCACCCTTAAAAAAGAATCACTTATTCAACGAGAGAATCAGGACCGATCGCTCTGGCTGATCATTCCTGGATTCTTGTTCGTATTTTATGCTTCACCTATCGAATATATCTATGCGCTGAACAGGCTTCCAAGATCAACCGGTATGCAGATTGCAGCATTGGTCTTGCTTTTTATGTCGATAACCTTATTCAGTTGGGCACGCATCACACTGGGAGATTTCTACTCAGGCCGGGCGAGGGTGACGGATGACCATGTCCTGATACAGCGAGGACCATACCGCTTCATCCGTCACCCTGCATATGCAGCATATCTGATTATGGGAGTGGGGATCACGATCGGATATTCGAGTTGGTTTGGCCTGGCTGCCACCTTATTTATTATGCTGCCTGCCCTGGTTTATCGGATTCATGTTGAAGAGGAACTATTATTCGCAGGATTTGGAGACGATTTCCTCCAATACAGCCAAAAAACCAGGCGCTTGATCCCATATATCTGGTGAATATCTTTTCAATGCCAGATATAATTGTAGACTATTCCTGGCTTAAACATTAAACTCCGGAGAGTAACCATGAGTGATCATCAAATATTATATTTATCCCTGGCGGATGTCACCAAAGTCAACCTCGACATGGCCACCGTAATCAACCTGCTCGAAATGGCATTTCGTGAGAAAGGTGCCGGAAAGGTTGAGATGCCCCCCAAACCGGGCATCCACACCATGCCGGATGCTTTCATTCATGCCATGCCAGCCTTCATCCCGTCCTTGAAATCAGCCGGCATAAAATGGGTCAGCGGATATCCCGAAAACCAAAAACGCAGCCTGCCATATATCACCGGCCTGCTCATCTTGAACAATGTCGAAACGGGCATCCCCTACGCCGTGATGGATTGTGCTTGGATCACCGCCTACCGCACGGGTGCCGCTTCTGCCCTGGCAGCCAAGTACCTCGCCCGGCCTGAGAGCAAGACCGCTGGTATCCTGGCCTGCGGGGTACAGGGGCGAACCAACCTGGAAGCTCTTAACGTCCTGTTCCATATCGAGAAAGTGTACGCGTATGACATCCATCCTGAAGTGCAAGGGCACTATGTGGATGAGATGTCACACAAGTTAGGTCTGGAGATTGTCGGTGTGAACGACCCGAAACAAGCGGTAATTAATAGCGATTTGGTGGTGACTTCGGGACCGATCCTCAAGCACCCCACACCTACTATTCAAAAAGATTGGCTACAAGCAGGCGCATTCGGCAGCGCGGTCGATTTTGACAGTTATTGGACTGGGGGAGCCCTGTCGCAGATGGACCGCATCAGCACGGATGACCATGCTCAGTTCCAATACTATAAAAGCGCTGGCTATTTCCAGGAAACACCAGCGCCGTATGCCGACCTGGGTGAGATCGTCGCCGGACTGAAACCTGGCCGGCAAAGCGCACAGGAGCGAACTCTGGCGATCAATCTTGGCCTGGCGATGGATGACATGGCAGTAGCCCCCGAGATTTATCGCCGCGCGAAGGATATGGGCATCGGCACCTGGCTTACCTTGTAGATAGTCCACCCATCTCGAATCTTGATGAAGTGATTAAATTAGCAGGCATGCGGCGTTCCCGAAAGAATGGGAACGCCGCATGCCTGTTTGTGTGTGGTTGTCAGGATGCTATCTCAGACAATATCAGGCACTGCCCGCCAAGCGAAATCTATGTCAGGGGATTCCCACAGTAAGGACAGGTGTGCCAATCTTCTTGGGCTGGCTTTCCACAGTTCGCGCAGGTGCGTGCAGGTACTTCAGGCGTTGCAGGTGGCACCTGGGCTGGAGGAAGTGCTTGAGACCGCCGATTGCTGTTTATGATGGCGTTCACCAGGGCGACAACACCGACGATGACCAGCACCAAAAAACCCAAACCCAGCAATCCACGGAATAAGCCTCCTCCTGGGTAGTAATGGGAGTAATAATAGGGTTGCATCATCTGAAAGCCTGGCCGCATCATATTGTAGCCATGGCCAAAACCAACAAAAGCCAAAATGATGCCTGCGACAATTGCCAGACAAACCAAACCAAGCAGGATATACAAAATCCATTTCAATACTTTGCTCATTATCTAGCCTCCATTTATTATTGCTCAAGCATACCACTCGCCTGTGAAGAATTTATGAAGAATGCATTCAGATAAGTTTAAGTTAAGCTTATGGAATAGCCTCAGCACGAGGCTGGGATCTCTAACCCTTAAAAATCGTATTTATTCTATAATACTCCAGCGACGAGTGAGTTGAGCTGGATGAGATATGGAGTGTGCCATGTATGAAACCCTGAGTGCGGATTATGACCGTTTTGTAAACTGGCAGAATCGCCTGGCAGTCGAGCTTCCCTTTCTCATTGAAAAGCTGAAGGAAAGCAATGCCAGGCAGATATTGGATGTGGCTACGGGCACCGGCATGCATGCCATTGCCCTGGCACAACAAGGGTATTCAACAGCCGGGTCAGATATAAGCCAGGGCATGATCGAACATGCCCGCCGTAATGCCCAGGTAGCTGGGGTACCGGTACGTTTCGAGCTAGCCGGCTTTGGAAATTTGGCAGGTACCTTCGGTCGGGGTTCCTTCGATGGTTTGCTATGCCTTGGGAATTCGCTGCCCCATTTACTTTCGCGGAAGGACCTGGATAAGACTTTGGTAGATTTCGCCAATTGCCTCACCCCTGGGGGCATTTTGCTCATCCAGAATCGCAATTTTGATGCTGTGATCGCCAACCACCAGCGCTGGATGGAACCCCAATCCAATTCCAAAGAAGGAGAGGAGTGGATCTTCCAGCGGTTTTATGATTTTGATTCCGACGGGCTATTGACCTTCAATATGGTGATTCTGAATCGCCAACCCGAAGGCACGTGGACACAGAAAATCGTCTCCTCACGCATGCGTCCGATGCTGAAATTTGAGCTGCTGCTCAGCCTTACAGAAGCTGGATTTAATCGTCTGAGCGCGTTTGGTGATATGAGTGGTTCGAAATACGACCATGACCGCAGCCCCAACCTGGTCGTCGTGGCAAGGAAGTAATACCAAGGTGACTCTGTGGTACAAGCTCATCCGAAGTTATAAGCTGGCAGGTGGGTGTAAACCTGGCATGTCATCCCGATAATATCTGCCCGGTATTACCAAGGGGGGAAAAAGCTAATCTTGTCAAGTTATAATTAGCCAGACCTCACCCTCACTCAAGGAGAAGTCATGACCAAAATTGCTTTCATCGGTGCCGGCAGCCTCGGGTTCACACGTGGATTGGTGCGGGATATCCTCACCTTCCCCTTGCTTCAGGATGCCACGCTAGCCCTGATGGACATCGATGCTGAACGCCTGGATTTTGCTCAGAAATCCGTCCAGCGCATCATCGACTTGGGACAATACCCCGCCAAGGTAACCGCCACGCTGGATCGAATCGAAGCATTGCGTGATGCCGATATCGTCTTGGTGACCATCCTATCGGGGAGCACGGAAGTCTGGCGCTATGATATTGAGATCCCCAAGCAATACGGCGTGGATATCAACGTGGGCGATACGCGAGGGCCATCCGGCATCTTCCGCGCCTTACGGACCATCCCCGTCATGCTGGATATCGTGTCGGACATGGAACACTATTGCCCAGATGCAACGCTGCTCAATTACACCAACCCCATGGCCATGTTGTGCCGGTCTCTCCAACGCCGCTCATCCATCCGCCTGACTGGTTTGTGCCATAGCGTGCAGGGCACAGCAATGATGCTGGCAGATTGGATTGGCGCTCGTTACAATGAAATCACCTACACCTGCGCCGGGCTTAACCACATGGCCTGGTATCTAAAATATGAATGGAATGGCGTGGATGCTTATCCGCTGATCCGTAAGGCAGTCACGGAGCGCCCGGAGATTTATAACCAGGAGATTGTCCGCAATGAGATGTTCTTGCACCTCGATTATTATGTGACCGAGTCCAGCGGGCATAATTCAGAGTACAATGCCTGGTTCCGTAAACGCCCCGATCTGATTGATAAGTACTGCACCCACGGCACAGGTTGGAACCCGGGAGAATATGCCTATATCCTGAAGGAATACCAGGCTGCTGAGAACACCTGGAAGGATGAGGCCCGCAAGTGGTTTGCTTCCGATACGCCTATCCATCTGGAGCGCGGTGCTGAGTATGCTGCATACATCATCAATGCCCTGATGGGCGGCGATCCCTTCACCTTTAACGGTAACGTTCCCAATACCGGGTTGGTCACCAATCTTCCCGAGGGTGCGTGCGTGGAGGTGCCGGTGTGGGTCAGCCGCAAGGGTTTCGAGCCAGTCTATGTGGGGGCACTATCTCCTCAATGTGCTCCACTCACCAACCTGACCGCTCAGATTGAGGAGATGGCGGTTGAAGCCGCCCTGACCGGCGACCCGCGCATAGTATTCCAGGCGATAGCTTATGACCCGCTCACCTCGGCCGTGCTCTCGCTTGCTGATATTAAGACCATGGTGAACCAAATGTTTGAGAAGAACAGGGATTACCTGGGGTATTTCAAATCGCTCAGCGTATAAATACTTGGGAGAAGCATCACACGGCTAACAACCAGGATCATCGCAATCAAGATGCTTCGCCCCTGCTGGAGGGTAATGATGCCTAAAACTGAATTTCAAATCGCCATCGTCGAGGATGACCCTTTCGCCCGCAATTGGATGGCGTTGCTCGCCGCACGCGACTGGCGTACCCGCCTGGCGGGTGAGTTCGACGAGCCACTCAAGGTCATCCCCTTACTTCACCAAAAGTCCTCCAACGTGGACCTGATCCTGATGGACACTGAAATTCCCGGGGGCGAGGATTGGATCCCCGAAATCCTGGGCGTCATATCGGGCTTGAAACACCCTCCAGCCATCCTGTGTACGGGGAATCGCGCCAACCCGCAGGTTCTTTCGCGCCTGGCACATCCTTGTTTTGTTGGCTACATCCTCAAGGATGAGATCAGCTTCGCCCTGGCATGGGCAATTGATATCGCCCTGACTGGGAAATGGGTGATTACTGAAGGTGTGCGTTCCCTTGCGGCAGCCATGCATTACCCCATTCCACATCCGTGCGTGGTCATGGATGGGCGCAAGACGCTACAGTCGACCCTCTCAAAACACCAGTCAGAGGTGTCACGGCTGGCCTTCCTGTTCAGCATGGAGCGGCGTGAGCTGGCCGACGAGATGGGCATCGTGGAGGATTGGAGCTACGGTCTGGTCAGCCAGATCTACGCGCAGCTGGGGGTAAAGGATATCCTCAATGATGATGAGGCATTAATATCCTATTTTGGCGACCAACCCCTCATTCTGGCTCATGTACAAAAAATCCGCGAAGCTGGAAACCATTCATTCAAGGCGCATGACCTGGAGACGCTGGCCTTCCACCTGATCACCATGCCGGAGATGGTCGAGTTGCATTAGATCAGGCTTTCGAACTCATCCCGAGTGACGAATTTTCCCCCACTGATCTGCTGGTTAACCAGCTTATGATTCTTGTCGAACTTTAAAATTAACTCGATAGGCTGGTAGCACTGTTTTTCACCAACCAGCACCTTGCGGCAATAATACGATGCAGGCTTATCACTGCCCTTGTAATCGGGCGATAATTCACTATAGATATCAACCCTGGCGCGCAGTTTTTCCCCACATTTATTACACTGCACATAGAGGTATAAGGCGCGTTCTGCTTCGCTTGGCTTGGTAGAGAAGATATTGCTGAAACTTTTTAAGAAGGACATGGGTTTATTTTAGCACAAACCAAATTGACGTTTGATCACTCTTCCCCGGCCAATCATTGTTTTCTAAGATGTCCTGTCCGGCTTTTGATTGTGGCAGCCCCACCTGGATACCTGAGGCTTGCAGCACTATCCTTTTCACAAACAGGGTTGAGTATGGGTGGATGGTATCAGCCCAATATCAAATCTGCCAGCTGAGGCTTAACCTCTGCGCTTCAAAATCCTAAGTTGGATTGATCAATCTATAGAGATACTTCTCACAATAATTTGCTATTTCTTGTTCGCATCTAGCTTATGATCATCCATTTACAGGATCGTGATCAGTCAGGCATGACCGTTTTTGTATCGAAAGCTTGGCTGGTTGCATCTAAGAAGTGATATTACGGGTGCTTGGCAGTACCCTAATTTGGCATGAGGTATTTCTAATTTAAATATAGGATGAGGTGTTGATATATGAGTGAGAATTGGACAGTAAATAATATCCCCGATCTTACCGGCAAGGTGATCATTGTCACCGGTGCTAACAGTGGGATTGGATTAGAGGCAGCCAGGGAATTTGCCCGCAAAGGCGCCACCACCATCCTGGCCTGCCGTAATATGGATAAAGCCAGGGCAGCCCTTAAAAGTATCCTGGCTGAGATTCCCCAAGCTAGGGCCGAGATCATGCAGCTCGACCTGGCTAGCCTTAATTCAATCCGCAGCTTCGCAGATGAATTCAAATCTAGGTATGACCGGTTGGATGTACTGGTGAACAATGCCGGGATCATGATGGTGCCCTACAGGCAGACTGAAGACGGTTTTGAAGCGCAATTCGGTACCAATCACTTGGGGCATTTCGCTCTTACCGGGTTGCTGATTGACCTCCTGGAAAAGACACCCGGTTCACGCGTGGTCAACATCAGCAGCGGTGGCCATCGTATGGGGAATATGGATTTCAACAACCTGCTGTATCGGGGTGGTAAAGGCTATTCGCGTATCAGCGCTTACGGCCGCTCAAAACTGGCGAATTTGCTCTTTACATATGAGCTCGAGCGGCGGCTTGAAAGAAACGGCAGCAATCCGATCGCAGTTGCTGCCCACCCAGGGCTTGCTGATACTCACCTGGCTGACCATTTTGCGGGAGGTCACCTAAAAAGGTTCTCACACATATACATGAAGTACCTGGCGCAGAGCGCTTCCATGGGTGCCCTGCCGGGAATCCGCGCAGCAGTCGACCCGCAGGTGCGCGGTGGGCAATATTACGGTCCAGGTGGCCCACGGGAGAGGAGCGGCTATCCCATCGTGGTCGAATCCAACCAGGCCTCGCACAATGAAGCCGATGCCGAACACCTCTGGCAAAAGTCGGAGGAGCTGACCGGTGTAAGCTACCTGTGAAGATTTCAATAAGCAAGTGCAAATCAGATCTCTTTGGGATTATCCATCATTAGCCTGCAATACCAGGCTTATGGTGAGTAATTACAGCCAAAGGTAATTGCTCATTGAAGGTTAAATCTGACCTTGCCTGATCTATCCAAGAGCATTAATGTCCTGGTGTTTTTAATTGTGGACGGTTTTTCACTCCTCGTACGATTTACTTCGCTGTGAAGTACAAAATCAGTGGCTATTGCATTCATATAATAAAACATATGTGCTATAATTATTGGTTGGTCGTTTGAGAAAATAATTTTCCTCAGCGTGTAAGTGGTTATAACAATCAGAAAATGGGACAATAAGGGATTATGTCAGCAAATGTCATCCGGGTCGTAGGTGCCCGCGTCCACAACTTAAAAAACATCACCGTCGAGATTCCCCGCGATAAACTGGTGGTCATCACCGGCTTATCCGGTAGCGGGAAATCCTCACTGGCCTTCGACACCATCTTTGCCGAGGGACAGCGGCGATATGTCGAGTCTCTCTCAGCCTATGCACGTCAGTTCCTGGGTCAGATGGACAAACCCGATGTGGACTATATCGAAGGTCTTTCACCGGCAGTGTCTATTGACCAAAAAGGCGTCTCGCACAACCCGCGCTCCACGGTGGGCACGGTAACCGAAGTGTACGACTACCTGCGCTTGCTATATGCACGCGTCGGTATTCCCCACTGCCCGGAGTGCGGGCGTGAGGTGAGCAAGCAAAGTGCCCAGGAAATCGTCGACGTCGTGGCAGGTTTACCTGAGTCCAGCCGCTTGCTGATCCTCTCACCGCTGGTCCGAGGTCGCAAGGGCACTCATCAGGCAGTGCTGGAAGAGATCCGTAAAGCCGGCTTCGTGCGCACCCGCGTGGATGGTACTGTGCATCAGCTGGAAGAGGACATCCAGATGGATCGCTATAAGATCCATAACATCGAGGCCGTGGTTGACCGGGTATTATTGCATCACGACCCCGATCCGCAGGAGCAGAAACTATTCGTAAGCCGCCTGACCGATTCGATCGAGACAGCTTTGAAGTTTGGCGATGGATACCTGATTATTCAGGACATCACGGATGCCAACTCGCCGCGTGACATGTATTTCTCTGAACACCTGGCCTGCCCCGAGCATGGGAGCGTCCTACCGGAGATAGAGCCACGCACCTTTTCATTCAATACGCCCCATGGTGCCTGCCCCGATTGCCAGGGGTTGGGCGGCAGGTTGGAAATTAACGCCGACTTGCTCATCCCTGATCCGGATATCTCCCTCACCGAGGGTGCCATCGCCTTACCCGAATGGAGCGGACCCAAGGAGGAGGGTGGGTATTACTGGCAAAGCCTGGAAGCGGCGGCCAGGTACTTCCATATCGACCTGAATGCCCCTGTGCGAGAACTATCGAAGGAAAAGCTGGATATTGTCCTGTACGGCACACACGGTAAGGAGATCCCCATCACCTACCGGCGTGACGACAATCACTCCTACAACTTCGAACGCGAGTTTGAGGGGGTGATCAGCAACCTGATGCGCCGTTTCAACGAGACCAACTCGGATTATATGCGCGAGAAGATCGGGGCATACATGAGCATGCGCACCTGCCCCACCTGTGGAGGCAAACGCTTGCGCCGCGAAGCTACCGCCGTGACCGTGGATGATCGGAACATTGTGGAAGTTACCGAGTGGCCGATCCTCCACACCCTGGATTGGGTCAGGAGGCTATGTGAGGAAAGCACACCGCTCAACACCCGCCAACAGGCCATCGCTGAGCGTATCCTGAAGGAAATTGCCGAACGGCTGGGCTTCCTGGTGGATGTGGGGCTGGATTACCTGACCCTCAACCGCACTGCTGGTTCGCTTTCGGGTGGTGAAGCCCAACGCATCCGCCTGGCGACCCAAATCGGCTCACACCTGATGGGCGTGCTCTACGTGCTTGACGAGCCATCCATCGGCCTACACCCGCGCGATAATACCCGGCTGTTGCGCACTCTCAAGGGTCTGCGCGACCTGGGCAACTCGGTGATCGTGGTTGAGCATGACTCGGAGACCATTCTCTCAGCCGACTGGGTGCTGGACCTGGGACCAGGAGCAGGCGAGCACGGAGGCAAGGTGATCGCCGAGGGACCTGTGGAGGCGATCCTGGCCAATCCCGATTCTCTCACTGGGGCATACCTCTCCGGCCGCCTGCAGGTAGATATCCCCCGCCAGCGCCGCACCGGCAATGGCAGAAAGCTGACCATTGTGGGGGCGCGCGAGAACAACCTGAAGAACATCAAGGTTAATATCCCGCTGGGAAAATTTGTGTGCATTACCGGGGTCTCCGGCTCGGGTAAATCAACCCTGATGATTGAGATCCTCTACAAGGCGTTAGCAGCCAAATTACAGGGTGCCCACACCCAGCCTGGCGAGTATGAGCGCATCGACGGCATTGAGTTGGTAGACAAGGTGATCAACATCGACCAGTCACCCATCGGGCGCACACCGCGCTCCAACCCCGGCACCTACACCGGCCTGTTCGACCAGATCCGCACCCTGTTTGCCGAGCTGCCCGAGAGCAAGATGCGCGGCTATAAGCCAGGGCGCTTCTCGTTCAATGTGCACGGTGGGCGCTGTGAAGCCTGCCAGGGTCAGGGGCAGCTGCGCATCGAGATGCAGTTCCTGCCGGATGTGTATGTGCCCTGCGATGTGTGCCATGGGGCGCGCTTCAACCGCGAGACCCTGCAGGTGCACTATAAGAACCTCAGCATCGCTGACATTTTGGACCTGACCGTGGACCGTGCCTTGGAGGTGTTCGAGGCTTTCCCCAATATGATGTCGCGCTTGCAAACCCTGCAGGATGTGGGCCTGGGTTATATTCGCATTGGCCAGCCTGCCCCAACCCTTTCCGGCGGAGAAGCTCAGCGTGTCAAGCTGGCCCGCGAGCTCTCCAAGCGTGCCACCGGCCGGACGCTGTATGTACTGGACGAGCCATCGGTGGGTTTGCATGCTGCCGATGTGCATAAGCTGATCGAGGTGCTGCAACGCCTGGTTGATGCTGGGAACAGTGTGCTGATCATTGAGCATAACCTGGATATCATCAAAGTCGCTGACCACATCATCGACCTGGGGCCTGAAGGTGGCGATGCAGGCGGTGAGTTGATTGCCGAAGGCTCGCCGGAGGAGATCTGTGAGGTTGAAGCATCCTACACAGCCAAGTTCCTGCGCCCGTACGTATGCAAGGAAGAGGGGATGGAACCCATCAGGGTGTAGTTTATGTTGTCACTACGAGGCGCTCTTTTCCGAAGCAGTCTTCCACAAGCAATCATTGGATATGTCATTGCGGAATTCCACTTTATTTGGGTGAAAGGCAGGGTACTCTTCCCAACCTGAAGGAATCTGCTATTTCTCTAATAACTTCTTTTTTATAAAGCCCTTATTCGCAACGCGACATCTCATCCGTGCAACTCTCCCCACTCGTTCATCAACGTATCCAGTTCCTGCTGGAGGCGCACATATTCGTTCCCCATTTTTTGCACCTTGGCAGCATCTCTGGGAGGGTTTTCCAGCTTGCGGCCCAGATCTGCCAGGTCGTTTTCAAGCTGGTCGATCCGCCCTTCCACCTCCGCTAGGCGTTTCTTTCTTCGCCGCTCGTCCCCTGAAGATGAGGGTTTCCGCTCCACATCCCTTGTAGCAGGAGCATTTTCTTTGGCTGCCTGCTGTGCCAGGCGTTCCGCTTCTAGTTGCAGGTGGTACTGGCTATAGCTGCCCTTGAAGGTGCGTAAAATGCCTTTTGCCTCATCGATCTCCCAGATCTGGGTGGCCAGGGCATCAATCAGGTAGCGGTCATGTGAGACAAGCAGGATGGTGCCTTGGAAAGCATCCAGTACTTCCTGCAGCACTTCCTGGGAAGGGATGTCCAGGTGATTGGTGGGCTCATCCAACAAGAGCAGGTTGGCGCCCGAGAGAGCCAGCTTAGCCAATGCCAACCGGCCGCGCTCGCCACCTGATAGCACCTCCACCTGCTTGAACACATCCTCGCCGGTGAACAGGAATTTTGCCAGGTAATCACGAATATCGGCCAGTAGCATCTTGGGTGCCACCAGGTCAATCTCCTCCACCAGGGTAAGCTCAGGGTGCAGGTCTTCATGGGCCTGGGCAAAGTAACCCACCTTCAGGCTGGAGCCCAGCTCCACTTCACCCGCCACTGGAGGCACTTTTTCCAGGATGGTTTTTAGGAATGTGGTCTTTCCAGCCCCATTCGGGCCGATCAAGGCTGTGCATTGTTGCCGTCGTAGCTCAATATCACCGGCATAAAACAGCGTCTTGCCAGGATAACCGATCTGCAGATCGTAAGTGCGCAGGACAATATCACCCGAGCGCTCACTAGTGTGCAGGTGCAGGTGCAATTGGGGTGGGCGATTGGCTGGTTCGCGTAAACTCCTGATATGCCGCTCGGCTTCCTCAGGGCTCAGCATGCTCGTGGTGGTATCCACACTGGTGCTTAGCTCACCCCATTTGGTATTCAGGGTAGCTTCCAATCCTACCTGCTCAATGGCTTGTATGCGGCGTGTCAGCCGGCGTAGCCTGCCTCGCGCCTGGGTCACGTTCTGCCCGGAAATATTTTTCTTGATGTAATCCAGGTCCTTATCGAGGCGTTCCTTCTCTGACTCAAAAAGCTCCCGCCGCCGTTCCCAACGCTCGCTCCGCTGCATCACATAGGCGGAATAGTTCCCGTGGTAGATTTCAAATCCCGAGCGCGTCATCTCCCAGATGGTGTCGACCACCTGGTCCAGGAAATACCGGTCATGTGAGACGATCAGAGTAGCACCTTCCCACTGGCGCAGATAACCTTCGAGCCACTCAACGGCAGCGATATCCAGGTGGTTGGTGGGTTCATCCAGGATCAGCAGGTCGGGCTCAGAAAGCAACAGGCGTGCCAACAAGGCACGCGTCCGCTCGCCCCCCGAAAGCCTTGAGAGAGGAGATTGGTATTCATCTGGCCTGAAACCCAGGCCTGAAAGCACCTGTTGGATACGGTGAATATAGGTGTAACCACCTTGGTGCTCGAACTCCACCTGCAATCGGCCATACTTCTCCAGCAGGCGCACAGCCGCATCAGGATCAGCCATGGCTTGCTCCAGGCGTTGAAGCTCTGTCTCCTGCTCGCCTAAACCCTGGAAGGGTATAAGGCTTTCCTCCCATAGAGTATGCGATGATTCCAGGCCTGCCTCCTGTGCCAGGTGGCCAATCGATAGACCCCGCGCCTGGCTGACAACTCCTTTTGATGGCTCTTCCTCCTGTGCCAGGATGCGCAGCAGCGTGGTTTTACCAATCCCATTTGGGCCGATGATAGCGATGCGCGCGTGATAGGGAATGCTGAGCGATATCCCCGAGAAGATATCCCGCGCTCCGAAGGATTTGGTCAGGTCATGTGCGGTGATTAGCGACATAAATGTTTCAATTAAGCTTGCCTGTACTCAAGGAACCATAAGGTCAATAAAAACGTCATTATCATACCCCGGGCAGTGGCACCGATTGTGCAACCCCGAATCTCTATAAAGTATCTTTTATTTGAATGGCAGTGCCTGCCATTATGGATTTATAATTATGCCACAACAATTCATCACCCCGCACACTCAATTACCGTCTACATGTTATAATCCGATTTCGATGGATCCAAACCAGCCACAACAAACACCCTCGCGTTCACGCCAACGCTCACAAGCCTCGCCTCGCTTCAGGATGAACCCAGTTCTATGGGGTTTGCTGATAATTTTCGTCATCACGTTATCAGCCACTGCCTATTTAACCTATTCGGTGGTCCGCGGAGCAACCGAGCAAAGCTATGGCTCCTCCAATCCACCTGAATTGTCGATCACTGAAGCCCCGGATAATAATCAGCCTCCAGTTAATGAAAATACGCCTCTCCAAGCGGAAACTGGACCGACTCCCATCCCGTGGGATGGAGCCAACCGGGTGACAATGTTGGTAATGGGTCTCGACTACCGGGATTGGGAAGGTCAAGGTCCTTCACGAACAGACACAATGATGTTGGTCACCATGGATCCGGTCTCGCGCACGGCTGGCATGCTCTCCATCCCACGCGACCTGTGGGTCAATGTACCTGGCTTTGATTATGGGAAGATAAATACAGCATATTACCTGGGCGAATTGTATAACCTTCCCGGAGGCGGCCCTGGTCTAGCCGTCCAGACGGCGGAAGACCTCCTGGGAGTAGATATTAATTATTACGCTCAGATTGATTTCTCTGCGTTCGAGAACTTCATCGATGAGATCGGTGGCATCGATGTGGAAGTACCGTATGAGCTGACCGTCGACCCAATCGGCCCGGGCAATACCGTGACATTACCAGCAGGAATGCAACACCTGGATGGGCCAACCGCCCTGGCATATGCGCGCAATCGCGATACCTGGGGCGCAGATTTTGATCGTGCTGACCGCCAGCAGCAGGTGATTTTGGCCATATTTGACAAGATCACCTCCCTGGGAACACTGCCCAAGCTGATTACCAACTCACCTACGATCTATAACAATTTACGCTACGGCATTCACACGAATTTGACATTAAAAGAGATCATCTCTCTCGCCTGGACCGCCGTCCAAATCCCACGTGAGAACATCAAGAAGGGCATTCTCGGTCCGAATGAAACCAGCCGGACCTTCTCACCCGATGGGCTGGATATCCTGCTCCCCGACATGGACGCGGTACGCCTCGTACGTGATGAGGTGTTTTCCAGCACATCCGGGGTTGCACCGGTCGCAACAGTATACATTAGTAACCCAGATGAGCTACGCCAGGCAGAAAGTGCTACCGTATCGGTGCTTAATGCCACCACCACTGCCGGATTAGCCTCCGAGACCAGTGAGTGGTTGAAAAACCAGGGGATTAACGTGGTGGACACCGGTAATGCTGATGAAAAATCAGACAGCACGGTGATCATCGATTACACCGGTAAACCTTATACTGTGCAGTACCTGGTTGAGCTTTTAAACATACAACCGAATAGCATCTACAGCCGCTACGACCCCAATAGCCAGACTGATATTGCCATCCTTCTGGGAACGGACTGGGCGGACAATAATCCCATGCCTTGAGAAAGTAAATAATGAAAGAGAAAACCCCTACCCTACTGAAAGTAGGTTTATTAGCCCTGTTTGTCATAGCCGCCGTCATAGCGGCTTATTTTACCTTTAATAAATCAAAGGATTTCTTCTTGTCTTTTGACGTGGCCAATATTCCTGGCCTGGCGATCCAACAAACCAGTACACCTCAACCCAGTATTGATGGCACCCCGGCACCTACGGCAATTCCAACCGTCATATCGGATGGCCCAGCTCCCCAACCTTGGGATGGCGCTAGTCGGGTGACCGTCCTGGTGATGGGTCTGGATTATCGCGATTGGGAAGCCGCTGACGGCCCACCCCGCACGGATACAATGATCCTCCTGACCATTGACCCATTGACCAAGACAGCTGGGATGCTGAATATCCCGCGCGACCTGTGGGTAAATATCCCTGGGTTTGATTATGGGCGGATCAACACTGCCTACCCCCTGGGCATCGCGTATGAAGTGCCAGGTGGCGGCCCACAACAGGCCAAGGATACCGTGGAGGAGCTGCTTGGTGTACCGATCAACTACTATGCCATCATAGATTTCTCGGCATTCGAGCAGTTTATCAATGAGCTGGGTGGGATTAATGTGAAAGTGGACAATGAGATCAGTGTCGACCCGATAGGTAAGGGGAATACAGTGTTTTTGAAACCCGGGAATTACCTGCTAGATGGCCCTACCGCCCTGGCTTATGCGCGGGCAAGGCACACCGACGGAGGCGATTTCGACCGGGCACAACGCCAGCAACAGGTGATCTTGGCTATTCGCGACCGCATCTTTGAGCTTGGACCAGCCCAGGTAGCCTCCAAGATTCCTGCTCTGTACAGCCAGCTGGCAGCTGGCATCCACACCGATTTGTCTTTGGATGACGCGATTAAACTTGGATGGCTGGCTTTGGAAATCCCTATCCCAGAGGGAATCCAACGCGGCGCAATTGCCCCTCCCAACGCGGTCAGCTTTGCCAAATCGCCAGACGGCAGTCAGGACATCCTTGTCCCGGTCCCAGACCAGATTCGCCTGATCCGCGACCAGGTGTTTGCCTCATCCAGCATGGCCAGCCCGGCACTCAGCTCAGGTGATAGCCTGGCAAATATGCAAGCTGAAGGCGCTACCATCGTTGTTGCCAATGGCACCTATTTCGAAGGTCTGGCTTCGGAGACGCAAGCCTATCTGCAATCCCAAGGTGCTAACGTAGTGTCAACCCAGAACGCCGAATATACCCAATACACCAAAATTATCGACTACACAGGCAACCCATATACCGACAAATACCTGGTGGATCTGATGAAGATTTCTCCATACAGCATATCGCTGCAATATGATCCCAACAGCCCTGTGGATGTCTTGGTCATCCTCGGAGATGACTGGGCGGGCAACAACCCTATGCCGTAAAGTCCATGGGCTGAAGATTTCCGCCCTTTTTGTTTTAGTTAATAGCTTGCAGTTCAATTATCCTCGATCAACCTGTTGGTAAATATTTCAAGGACATCGTTAAAATCATTCCATTATTGAAAATTGATATTCTATGAGCACACAATTTTTAATCGAGATAAGCTCTATGCTGGTATAGGATAATAAATAGAGAAACATTAGCGACGTTACTTAGCCCTGTCATCTCAGTTTGAACCAGTAACGGTACCAATAGGATTATTGCGAAAATCATGCATGCCATTATTTTCCGGGTATGCATTGAGGAAAATTCCAATATACATGTCAGGGGGAGTGGTAAATTCCTGAAGCTTTTCTGGTAATAAAAACTCGGCAGGAAAAGTATGATATATCTCAGGGCTCTACAAAAATCAGAAACCAGGAGCCCCAGTATCGGCTGTCATCTCCAGCAACACATTCGGCAGGGGTTATATCGTTCACCGGCTGTTCCCCTTCTGACACCTGGATGGAATAAACCACCCCCGGAGTCATCCCAAAATCCCCATACCCCAACCCCAATTGGGGCTGCAGGCCGGTGTAGAAGTGATCCTCACCACCTTCCCAACTGACCACCACCTCAACCCCCGGTACTGGTTGTCCTGCAGCGTCATTCACCTCGACCTGAATCAGTGGCACATTTTGATCCTGGTTGCAAACCAGCTGGAGGTTTTGCAAAGCGAAAGACGCACCTGGAAGGGCAGTCCGGTTATCCTGCGTGGCTTGTATGCGAGCGTCTGCCTGCTGCTGAGCTTGCGCCTGCTCTCCAGGTTCGGCCAGGGTGGGTACGGCTGAGATTGGGGTACCACCTGTGCTGGAAAGCGTCGGCGAGATTTCCTGGCTTAGTGCCTCCGCCAGGGACTCCAACACCTGCCCTTCCGCTTCCGGACGGCCTTCTTGCAAGGCCTGTTGGGCCTGCCGTTTCAAGGCCTCTACCGGGTCTTCATCTTTGAGCTGAACCAGGCGATCTCGTGCGCGTAGCAGGTCATTGCTATAGAGGAAGGCGGAAGCTACCAGCAAGCGATATTCGTCTTTAAAATCGGCTCGCAGGGCATACGGAGGTGCATCGATGTACTTAACTGGGCTGATGATCCATGAGTAGAATAGACCCAATGCAATCCCCAAGACCGCACCGGTGAGCAGGTACCAGGATCCGCGCCGGTCGTGTTTCACGGAGTAGGAACCTCTTGGTTGGGATCCCAGGAAGCTAAATCATCCCCCAAAGATTGTAATAGGGCCATATCTTGGGGAGCATAATCATGCTGCAAAGCATAATTCAACGCTTCGGTGACGATCTCCTGCGGGGCTGAATTTCCAATATCTGCCAACCTCCGGACAGCCAAGCCAAGTACATGGTCCACCTGGTATGACTCTGCCACCATCAAGGTGTAGTCTGTCTTGTAATCCGAGCGAAGATTTTGGGGTCCGATATCCACGTATTCGACCGGATTCACCACCCAGCCGTAAAATAATCCAGCGGCAGCGCCCAGGATCAAGACCAGCAGGAATTTCGTCCAGCGCGACATAAGCTCCTTTAACTTAGGTAAACAGATGAATATAACAAAATATCACCTGGAATTCTACCATTGTAGCTTGCCTTTGGCTTCAAAATCTTGTACAATCAAATTAATATACTGCCGATACCTTAGTGCTCGTCCAATGACCAAAGGAGGGAAGCCAACATGGATATAATCAAGGTTTCAGGCACCTCTCGCACTTCCGCTGTAGCTGGCGCAATTGCCGGGGTAATCCGTGAGCATAAACATGCCGAAGTCCAGGCAATCGGAGCAAGCGCAATAAACCAGGCAGTCAAGGCGATGGCTCTTGCTCGTGGCTATTTGACTAATGACGGGATTGACATCATTGTCATTCCTGAATTCGTGGATGTTCAGATTGATGACAAAGTGCGCACAGCCATAAAATTCACGGTGGAGCCACGCTGACGAGCTGCTAATTTGTGCCCACAGCCTTAGTTAATTGATCGAATTTCCACATCCAGGCGATCTGGTTGATAAAGTCCGCCAGGGTAGAGTTCTTTTGGCGTAATAAACGCACGGCTGCGCCTACCGGGTCGGCACCCGCGGCACCCCCTGGCTGATCGGCATATGCACCATAAAAAGCAAAATATGCCTGGTTCAGCTTGCGGATTTGGTAACCATGCTCCCAAAAGAACACCCGACGCTGCTCCATGTAAGTCTCAGCTTCTTTGACCTTGCCGGCTGCCAGTAACTGGTCCACCTTCACGCGTGTAGCGTGCATTTCTGCATTGAAGTCGAACACTGGAGGAGTCGCTGGTTGCGTATTTGTAGCAGAATCGGCCCGGGGAGGGGTTTCAGGGGGTAAAAATTGAGGGTAATATTTTTTTACCACCGCCCTTCCCAACTCCTTGCCAGCAATAGCAGCTACGGTTTCATTCATGATCCGCAGCTCCGGACTATTGGCATAACTGAAGCCCAATGGGCGGATGGTCAGGTAATTATGTACCCATTCGTGGGCAATGACTTCAGCCAGATTGTTGATATCCGTCGTTTCCATGACCATTGTAGGGTATAAACCGATGCCTCCGATCCCAACCACCAGGGAGGATACATCGAGTGCCTTATCCACTTTGCCTTCCAGCTCTTCCATTTGGTCCACACTAATGTCTGGGGAGATCGAAATATTCTCATCCTGTCGGATAACATCTCGTGGAGAGATGATCAATGCATCAGGCGGTGGCGTGGTGTGATATAAGACTGGTGGAAAGGCCTGACCTCCGAGAGTCAAGCCAGCCTGTGCGGCGATTTCTCCAATCTGATCTTGCAGGATGGCCTCCGCCACTGGTTCAATTTGCTCTCTTTGGTCTTGCAGCTTTTCTCCTTGGTCCCTCAAGGCTTGGCTGGCTTCGTCTGGGTTGCTGATCGTAGGATCGCTATAAATCTGATAAATCTGGGCATCCAGAGCATTAATTCGCCGGATTAATTCCAATGCCTCCAGCACGGTTTGCGATCGCTCCTGCTCCGATACGTAACTCGCGGTATCCAAAGCAGCCTGCCCAAGTTTTAACCCCAGTGCTTCCAGGGTCCAGGAGACATAGTCAAACTCAATGGGCCTGGTAAGGGTTCGCACCTGCTCAAGCGGGTCAGCAATAGGAACGCTGCTCGCCCCCAACATGACAGCCATCATGAGCAGTAAAATTGTCAGCCAGAAGGCACCTTTAAAGGACACGCTCGCGATAATAACCTTAGCTGAGCAGGATGTCAAATTAAGTTTTGATTAACTATTCCAATCTCCATGCTATAATCAATTCGATGAATTTTCTCATCACTGGAGCGGCGGGCTTTTTAGGATCAGCTCTGGCTAACCGCCTGGCATGGGAGGGGCACCAGGTCCGAGGTCTGGATGATCTTTCTACGGGGGATCCAAACGCGCTCCACCCCGAGGTGTTGTTCACCCGCGGTGACGTCAATGACCGGCCAAAATTGTGGACGCTCCTGCAGGATGTGGATTGCGTCTACCACTTAGCCGCGCGGGTATCTGTGCCCGAATCGGTCCTCTATCCGAGAGAATACAATGCTGTAAATGTTGGCGGCACGGTCAGCTTGATGGAAGCCATGCGCGACGTGGGTGTCCGGCGGGTTGTACTGATTTCATCCGGTGCAGTATACGGTGATCAAGGGGATCAGCCATTATCTGAAACTGCCTCACCTTACCCCCGCTCACCGTATGCCGTTTCCAAGCTGGCAGCCGAATATTACCTGCGCTCGATTGGTGATTTGTGGGGGATTGAAACCGTCAGCTTGAGGGTATTTAACGCATACGGGCAAGGTCAGCATTTACCTCCTGCCCATCCACCCGTTATCCCGTTCATGCTAAAGCAAGCCATGCGCAGCGGCACCATCATCATCCACGGTGATGGCACCCAAACCCGTGACTATGTGTATGTGGACGATGTGGTGAGTGCCATGGTGGCTGCCTCCACTGCTCCCGACCTGGATAACCTGGTCATCAATGTTGGCAGTGGAACCGAAGTCTGCGTGCGCGACCTGGCGAGCCTGGTTATCCAGGTAACTGGTGGGAAAGCTGAGATTGTGTATAACCCGCGCACCGATCCAGGCGTTTCGCGCATGTGTGCCGATCTCACCCTGGCACGCTCGAGACTGAGCTACCAGCCGACATTCTCGCTGGCGGAAGGACTGAAATTGACCTTAGACCGGGATCTGCGCTTCCGAAAAGATGCTACCCGGCCTCTTCAAATGCCGACCAGCAATCCATGACGCTTTCCTTCTGGCTAATTCTGCTGGCGGTTCTGGCATATGGGCTGTTCCATACCTTATTGGCTTCCATCCAGGTAAAAGCCCGGGCGCGTCATTGGATGGGGCCATCCTTTGAACGTTCATACCGGCTGGCATACAACTTCATTGCCATTATTACGCTATTACCGATCCTGCTTCTTCCTATTCTCTTAGAAGACGAAGAGCTGTATTTCATCCCCTTTCCCTGGCTGATCCTGACCTGTACCCTCCAGTTGATCGCCATCGTTGCCTTGTTAATTGGTCTGCGCCAGACCGGGATTACTTCTTTCCTTGGCCTCAGGCAGGCTTTCCTGCCGGAGGATACCACTCCACCCAGGCTGGTCACGGATGGGTTTTATCGTTACGTCCGCCATCCACTGTATACTGCCGGATTGGTTTTCATCTGGCTGATCCCGATCATGACCTGGAACCTGCTCGCCTTGATCATCGGTTTATCTGCTTATATTTTCATCGGGATTTATTTCGAGGAGCGTAAGCTGATCCAGGAGTTTGGGGAGTCTTATCGTGAATACCGCCAACGCACCCCAATGCTTATTCCTGGGTTGATGTTCCATCGCTCACAGCCCAAATCCTGATCAGTCAGCTAAATAATCCATCATGGATGCATCTTTCTGGTTGAAAATCAGCCTGAGTTTTGTAGTTGGAAGCTTATGGGTCACCCTCACCACGCTGAGTGCCGAGCGTTTCGGAAGCAAAGTTGGAGGCTTGATCGGTGGGCTGCCCTCTACTGTGGTGATTGCTCTGCTGTTCATCGGCATCACCCAATCTCCCGCCATAGCTGCCGAGGCGACCACAAGCATGCCACTGGCGCAGGGGCTGAATGGATTGTTTGTGCTCGTGTTCATCCTGATCATACGCCGCGGATTGAGCGCAGCTCTGATTACCTCACTGCTCGTCTGGTTCATCAATGCGACTATCCTGTACCTGCTTGATCTCCAATCCTTCCTGGTCTCCTTGGCTGGATGGCTAATCCTTCTAGCTTTCAGCTATCTGGCAGTGGAGCGGTGGATGAGAATATCCTCACAGGGTAAGCAGACCATTTCCTACCAACCATCCCAGCTCGTGTGGCGAGCATTATTCGGTGGGAGCGTGATTTCCCTGGCCGTCATCATGGGCAAATTGGGTGGGCCATTGCTCGGCGGAATTTTTGGCTCTTTTCCCGCTATGTTTTTATCCACCCTGGTCATCACTGCCAGAACAGGTGGGGGGGATTTTTCCCGTTCGGTTGGTAAATCCATGTTGGTCAGCGGCCTGATTAATGTGCCGATTTATGAAATCATGGTCAGGGCACTATATCCAAGCATAGGCCTGGGGTGGGCCACCCTGATTTCCCTACTGGGATCAATGGCTACCGGGTACCTGACCTACCGGTTCATCACGACCCGTATGACTTAATTTGTTTCAAAGCCAGGATCAGGGCTTCTTCCCAAAGCGTTTGACAAAATCATCCACCATGTACCAGGCTTCGGTACGTTCCATCTTCCAGAAGTTCCTGCTACGCAGGCTGGCATCATTAAATGCCCACATCAGCCACCATGAAAACAGGTTCGACCAGAACTCTCCAAATTTCCCTGTTTGGCTGTGGTATGGGAGGATGGTAAAACCCAGACGCTGGATCATACGCAGACCGCCTGTATGCTCGGAGAACGAGAAGATGGTCGATTCACCATACACTGCCCGAACTTGCGAGTATTTTCCCCCCTTCTGGATCTCTCTCGCCACAGCTTCAAAAGAGTGGATCACCAGCCGCCGTAGCCTGACACCCCATTCAAGGGTTGGACCCTCCACCGGCAGCTTCGGCATACGCTCATTCCAGGCATGGATAGCCAGGATGACATCACCCGTAGATATCTTCACCCTCCCAACATCCACGCTGTGTGGAGCTGATAAAAGTTGGATGCGGAGGATGCACTCTGGGTCATCGGTGAACTCAAACACGTGCAGGCTTTTCCGCACGAGGTACTCGATCAGTCTCACTCCCGCCCGCAACGGCCTGCTTATCCAGGCTTGAGCATCCATGAGCTTCTCCCGCCTAACTTAATGGCAATCACTATACCATTATGGCACTTATTTCAATTCCTGTCACGATATGCCTGGCTGCTACCATGTTTCGCGCTCATAAATCTGGTTTTGCTGAGACAGCCTATCCTGAGGCTGTGCTATACTTATTTGTGGAACCCTCCCCAAAACCCCGACAGGAGGTAGTAAGGATGTTCGAACACCGGACCCAACCCCTGCTTTCACCTCGCCAATTCCTCATCCGTCAGCTGATCTATTTGCTTGTCGCATTTTTAATCATCGCCGGGTCGTTATTCCTGGGCATGTTAGGATACCATTCCCTGGAGCAACTTCCCTGGATCGATTCTCTGGTCAACGCGGCCATGCTTTTAGGAGGCATGGGACCTGTGAATGAGTTGCACACCTACGGTGGTAAACTTTTCGCATCCTTTTACGCGCTTTACTCCGGGATCATCTTCCTTGTAGTGGTCGGAGTAATTTTTGCCCCGCTCTACCATCGTTTCCTGCACCGCTTCCACCTGGAAATGGAAGAATCGTAACCTGTCATTATTATTATTGTTATTTTCATAATCAACCATACATAAATCTGAAGAAGTTATATGCCACTACTCTGGCTTTCATTAGCTTTCCTGACTGGTATCCTGCTGGCACAAAAGTTCAGCTTGCCGGTACTGGCATTCGTTGGGTTAGCTGTACTGGCTTTATTAATGATTCTCCCTATTTTCCACCGCCGTATAGTCGGCTATCTTCCATCTCTTTACAATCGTATTAACCTATCCAACCGGCTTACCCCAGCTACTTTTTACCCCCTTCTAATATTTTTCCTTGCGATGGGAGGCCTACGGTACCAGCTTGCACAACCCAGGCTAAATCCGTCGTTTATTGCCTACTACAACGACCAATCCTCCGAATTGTCTCTAGAGGGTGTGATCGTTGACTTACCCGATGTCCGCGATTCTTATACCAATCTGCGGATAAAGACCGAACAGATTACTGACCCGATGCAGGCATCAGCAACAGGGTTGATGGCCAGAGTTCACGGCTCCCTTCTCGCTCGGGTATCCATGAGTGAGCCCATTGCTTACGGTGATCGCATTCGCCTGCAAGGCCACCTGGTGACCCCTCCGGAAAATGAGGATTTCTCCTATCGCGATTATCTCGCCAACCATGGCATATATAGCTTCATCGCTTATCCTGTTGTGACCGTGCTCGCGCATGGTCACGGAAATCCCTTCTATGCCAGCCTGTATGCGCTGAGGCAGCACGCTATCAATCTGGTGTACTCACTTTATCCCGACCCCGAATCATCTCTGGTTGCTGGAATCTTGCTCGGGGTCCAATCCGGGATACCCCCAGACGTTCAGGAGGCCTTCAGGCTGACCGGCACGAGCCATATTATCGTCATCTCTGGTTTCAATATCACCATTATCGCCTTAGTATTTACATTTTTATTCAGCTACATATTAGGCAAACGCAGGGGAGCTATCGTTGCTGCGATCGGGATTATCGCCTATACCATATTCGTGGGTGCCAATCCAGCGGTGTTACGGGCTGCCTTCCTGGGCTTACTTACCCTGCTAGGTCACCAACTCGGCCGCCGTCAGTCTGGACTGAACAGCCTGGCATTTGCGGCCGCTTTCCTGGCATTAATAACCCCGACTATTCTCTGGGATATCAGTTTCCAGCTCTCTTTTGCTGCGACCCTTGGGATCATTCTCTATGCTGACCCCTTATCGCGATCGTTTTCCAGCCTTGCAGAGCGAACCACGTCACAAACGATCGCCAGGCGGATGGCTGGCCCGGTAAGCGCGTATTTCCTGCTAACCCTGGCTGCTCAGCTCACCACCCTACCGCTGATGGCATTCTATTTCAAACGTATCTCCCTGACTTCCCTGGTAGCCAACCCACTCATCCTCCCAGTCCAACCCCTATTAATGGTGCTTGGAGGCTTGTCTGTCCTCACCGGGTTGGTCTTACACCCGCTCGGTCAATTGCTTGCCTGGGCAACCTGGCCTTTCGTTTCCTATACAATTCGAATAGTGGAATGGCTGTCTGCAGTCCCCCATGGTTCCGTTCCACTTGGCCAGGTGGCTTTACCTCTCATATTGGCCTTCTATGTCGTACTATTTGCAATCACTTTTTTCCACACTCGATTTATGCCCTTGGTCAAGCGCCTGACACCTGTAATTCCACTCGCAGCCTTAGGTGTGGTGACGGTTTTTGCCTGGAAGGCTGCTTTTTATGCTCCAGACAATCTGCTGCACGTAACTGTTTTGGATGTCGGTACCGGTGATGCTGTGCTAATTCGATCACCTTCCGGGCGATATGCCCTTGTCAATGGTGGTTCCAGCACAATTTCGCTCTCCGATAGTCTGGGCAGGCGCCTGCCGCTCTTCAACCGTGCTTTGGATTGGCTGGTGGTGGCAGATATTGACAATGAAGATCTTGCAGGTATCCCTGGTAATCTGGAACGCTTCAAACCCATTAATGTCCTATGGGCAGGAAATACTTCTGGAACACGTTCTGCTACCCAGTTACAGGAAACAATTGCTTCATCATCAATCCCGGTCAGTATGATGCATTCCGGGCAGTTCCTTGATCTCGGCTCAGGTGCTTCTTTGAAATTTTTATACACGAATCAGCGAGGAGCCGTCTTGCTCTTAGAATGGAATGATTTTCGTATGTTGCTTCCTATGGGAATGGATTTTGGTATCCTGGAGACTCTTCAAAACGACTCGACGATGCGCAATATATCAGCTGTGCTGCTGGCTGAGTCGGGTTATGCACCCCTGAACCCGCCCGAATTGATATCCTATCTCAACCCCCAACTTGCCCTACTCAGTGTTGCCTCGGCAGATAAGACCGGGTTACCGTCGCTGGAAACCACTCAAGTGCTGGAGGGCTATAACTTGCTGCGCACCGATCAAAATGGCTGGATCGAACTCACCACCGATAGCAAGCAGATGTGGGTGCAGGTGGAGAAAAAGTAATTTTGGGGCATATTCATTGTTCTTCAGGGGTCACCCTATGGATTTGGTTTGACTTGCCTGCCATCCAATTCCCAAAGGGTGACCCTTGTTGTGTGTTGCTAGTGGTTTCCCGCAGGTCCCCAGATTCAGAATTGACAGTTAGGGTGTGTCCTTAAGCATCACGATCCCAGCCTGGGGCGATCCATAGAGGGCTTTGTTTGGACCAATGGATATGGACATCCCGATGGAATCGAATTTGTCGCCCGTACCCATCATTTTCTCCCAGACCATTTCGCCGGTTTGAAAGTCAATCGCGACGAAGTAGTAAACGTATACATTATTTTCAGCGTCGAATTTCCTGTCCTGGGTATAGATCAGCCCGGTTTTCGTTGAAAGCTCCAGAGTCATGACTCCGGCGGATTCCGTGTTAACCCAGACCTTGGTGCAGCCCATCCCATTCGGGTCGATGTCGACACGTTCGATGCCCGGTTTGCTTGGTAACTCCAAATGAGCATCATCATAATTAGCCCAGTCCCAATAGTAATCGGCGGTGTTCTGTATAATGATCGAATTGCGGGACCCAACGAGCGAGTTCCAATTGGCTCCGACGCCGCCTCCCGGGAACTCGAACACTGGCATCTTGCAGACTACCTGATCGTTCGGGTCATTCTGAAGCTCGGTTCGGTACACGACCACGTTCATCTGCGGCGCATTGTCTGTGATGGCAACGTACTTGCCTTCGCCGAGGATCGTCGGGGTGGTGCCAGAGCCTTTCTCGGTCTGACCCGGCCTGACCTCGTCGATGGTTTCGTACTCCTGTCTCCAAACGATGCGCGGCTGGTCATCTGCCCCGGCATCGACCCGATACAGGGCCTCTGTGGTTACTATATAGGCAGCGCCTTCCTTTGTGAGCGCGAAGCCGTTTCTGATAAACTCCCCTTCGCCGAGATTGATCGACTTTAAGTCTTCAATTCCGTGATATGTCGCGGGATTCAGCATGTAGACGGTCGCTGCTTTCGCCACGTTGATCCAGTAACGTCCTTGAAAGTCCACCATCACCCCACGGATACTATCCTGGGTCTGGTCGACGAGCTCCGATAGGTCATAACCTTTACCGACCTCTACGAACTCAGGGCTGGAAGCTGAACCAGCCGCACCTAAAGTGATGATCTTCTTTCCTTCGGAAACCATGTGCATCTGATCGAGGTCATCCAAGTAGCCATAGATAGACCACATGGATGGTGGAAAGTCTTGGCCACCTTCACCAACAGGTGGTCCCGTAACCACATCTAGGTCTTTGTGGGTCAGGACCTCCAACGTATCCGGATCCAACATGATAACGCTCGCCTCGTCCTTGCCAAAGCAAGTCGCGATTATCCGGCCATGGCTGTCGAAAAGAATATTGCCACATGGAGTCAGCCACGAGTTATCGTGCGTATTTGGCAGAGTCGTCGACAGGGTGACCGGGTTGTTGCCAAGCGGTCCGGCGAGATTGGTGGTATCGCTCATCCAGATATCCTTATGGCCTTGGGCAAACGGATTCGGCGCCAGGAATGGATTTTGCGGCACCCCGTTGTTTGCCGTTGGATGCGCCTTCGCTGGCGCTCCAATGTAATCGGGCAGCAACGTCTCAGGTCCCGGCGGGATCGATATATCATTCACACCAAAGGCATTCGCCCCTCCGGCGAACACCAGCGTGATAAATACGATCAGCACGATTGATTTGAATACTTTGCCTTTCATAGTTTCACCTCCTAGTGAAATGAGTTGGAGCGGTTTTTTCTGCATATGACATTCCTAATGATATTTCTGACCTGGACGTGGCCTGCTGAGCAATCGCTCAAGCAAGATCCACTGTCGCATATGGCTGGCAGTTCAGCCCGTTACCCTTAGCGCTTCATAATAGAATCCTGTCTTTTGTATCACTAGTCTCCTGGATCAGATTGCGAATGATCACGGATCACGTTGACCAGGTCCTGCACGCTCAATGCAGGCTGCGGACGGTCAGACAGGACCAGCATTTCATCGCTGGAGGGATCCACACCAATCAGCAACATGCCAGGGTGTGCCCTCCACAAATCAATGGCAAAATTGGGATAAGCTGTCGCCAGATCGAAAATGACGATCCCCGGTTGAAGCTCCTCCTGACGCCAGATTACATTGGGCCGGGTCGGGTCGAGGGAGAGCACCTGCAGGTCAGGGCAGGCTTGCAGGCTGGCTCCGATGGTGGAGACCGTCAGCGAATTTCCATAAAGCAAAACCGTTTGCATGGGCATCATCCAATCTGTTTTTTTTCCAGGTCAGCCGGCTTTAATTTTCCCGGCAATCCTATCTTCACACATCGCCCCCTGTTTCACCATGTCCGTAGAGGACAGTCAAAGTACAAAAAAAGTACAGTCTCCCGGAGTAGGAGACTGTACTTTGCCCTGTACTTATTGTCTGTAAATGGTATTTCTTACGCCAAACCCGACTTCCTGGCGTATTCGATCACCTGGGCCCGGTTTTCCAGTTGCAGCCGGGCGATGATCTCCCCCATGTGATACTTGATCGTGCGCTCGCTTAGGCTCAGGGCAGCCCCGGCCTGTTTATACGTCAGTCCCTGGGCGACCAGGACAAGGACTTCCTGCTCGCGGTCGGTGAGAATCTCATCGGCCTGTCCCGTTTCATTTACATCGCCTGTGCCAGTCTGACGCTCAAGGGGTGGATGGCTTAGCAGCTGCAGGATGCGGGTGGCAAGTCCGTGCGATAATGGCACTTCCCCTCGCTCAAGCTCCTGTAATTGGATGAAAAATTGTTCGGTGTCTTGCGTCTTGAGCAAGTAGCCACACGCGCCGCTTTTGATGGCCTCAAACAGGTCATCGTCGTCACTTGACATGGTCAGCATCACGATTTTGATCTCAGGCAGCTCGGTTTTGATCAGCCGGGTGGCGGCTAAACCGTCGCAGCGCGGCATCTGGATGTCCATCAGGATCACATCCGGCTGCAAGTTGCGCGCCTTTTCGATCGCTTCCAATCCATCCCGCGCCGTCCCCACCACCTGCTCCCCATGCCGGGTGAGCAGGTTCTTCAACCCGTCTAAGAAAAGCGGGTGATCGTCGGCAAGTAAGATTCTCATAGCATCTCCTCAATTGACAGTAAAAGGTGAACGGTATGCAGTGAACTGTATATGTCTTACTGTTTTCCGTTCACTGTTGACTGGCTACGGTTTATCGGCACTTCCACCACCACTCGCGTCCCCTGTTTCGGGGCAGATTGAATTTCAACCTTTCCGCCGACCTCTTCGGCTCGCTCGCGCAGAAAGCCCAGCCCATATTTTTGTTCCCCTCCGTCCAACAGCAATGCCGGATCAAATCCGACTCCGTCGTCCTGTACAATCACTTGCGCCCGGCCATCATCGAGATGGATCAGCACCTGCACACACTGCGCCTTGGCATGTTTGCGTACGTTGGTCAGGGCCTCCTGGATGATGCGTAAAAGCTGTGCCTCGACCGTTGGCTCGAGGAGGTCATCGCTCCAATCGGCAGGCTCAATGAACTCAGTGCGCACGCCGTAATACTCCTGGAAACGTTGCAGGAAGTGGCGGAGGGCGATAAGAAAGCCGTGATGGCTCGAAGCCGCCAATTTAGCTCCCAGGATATACTCCCGTACGTCGGCATGGGCATCCTGAACAACCACAACCAGCTTCTCCAGATCGCTATCCGCGTCAGCCATTTGATCCTGCGCCAGGCTGATGCGGGCGGACTGAGCCTGCATTTTGACATATCCCAACACCTGACCGATGCCATCATGCAGCTCGCGCGCCACACGCTCTCGCTCAGTGAGGGTTGCCAGGGCTCGCTGCTGCTCAAGAAGTTGCGCTTGTGTTCGCTTCTGCTCAGTCACGTCATGCAGCATCAGCAGGCGACCAACGGCCAGCCCGCGCCAATCATTCAAGGCGGAAGCTTCAATTTGATAATAACGCGGCTCCGGCCCGCTCCCCAGACTGATTTCATCCTGGCCTTTCCCGGCTGCCTGAAAATCCCCGCTCAAATCAGTGCAGGCAGGCAGCAGCTCCTGGATCTGGCAGCCTAGTAGGTGATTCGTCGGCGAGCCAAGGATGGTTTGCGCGGCCGGGTTCAGGCTGACGATCTTCCCCCGGGGATCGAGCACCAGCATGCCGACCTTTAGTTGCTCGATGGCAGTATGGCGAGCAAGGGGGATTGGATCGAACATATGGAAACCGAACAGGGCGATGGCATACATAAGGTTCTCAATAACCATGGCAAGCACTTCAGGGGACAGGTCCGATTTAAGCGCCTGGGCTGCCCCAAGCATGTACACAGTGCGGCCCAGGATCTGTCCGGTCAGCATGAGCGCCACTGGCCAGCGATGCTGCGGAGAGCGCAGAAACAACCAGGCAAAGACGATCAGATTAATGATAGTCAACCCATAAGCATAGGCGAAGAACGTCCAGTTGACTGCGCCACGGAGTGGAATGACCTCTCCATCATACAAGAACTTTAGCCAGACCAGGTGATGGAAATCATTCGTTAGGATAATCCCTAAGGGTAGCAGGCATGGAATAGACAGCAGGATCAGGTTGCGGCGAGTAAGCCAGCGCCCAGGCCAGGCATATTCCAGGATAAAGCAGGTTGTGGCCGTAACCAGCGGGATCTGCCAGGCAGCTTGGAATTTGAACCAGGCGATCTTAGTTGGCAGATTCAGCGCGGCAATTTCCATCAAGGCGCCGGCTGCCCACAAAGCGCCAAACAGGCTGCCGATTGCAAACGGCAGGGCGCCCGGCACGGAGCGCCGGCGCCCACTATAGAAAGCCAAGGCGATCAACAGCAAGACTGTAAAGAAAGCTGGCCAGATTTTGGGGGTGTATGCGTAATTCATGGTCATGAGCGAGGCCTTAGCACAGGAAAATTGACCATGTGTGAATATTTTCGTCTGATGATACGCTGATCAAATTAATTGTACTGCATGCTAAGGTAGAGTCAATAAGGTTGAGAATTATGCATAACAATAGCTGCGGAACTGCAACTTCTCTATTATTAATATCAATATTTTGTTAGTCCTTTTAGCTTTTGTATCTAGCGGCGAAAAGTGAATTATTAAAACTATTCAATAGCGAGCCTGTCAATTGAAAACCCACATCCATATTGGTTCTTAATCTGTGGCTTCAATATCACCATCATTGCTCTGGCTTTTACGTTTGTTTTCAGCTCCCTTATAGGGCGCCGGCGGGGTGCGATCGTAGCTGTTATCGGAGTCATCCTTTATACGCTGTTGGTGGGCGCCAACCCTGCTGTCCTCCGAGCAGCCTTCCTGGGGGTGCTCACTCTGATCGGTCATCAGCTTGGTCGCCAGCAAATGGTGTGAACAGCCTGGCTTTTGCAGCTGCGATACTAGCGATCGCTACCCCAACCATCATCTGGGACGTCAGCTTCCAGTTATCCTTCGCCGCTACCCTGGGCATCATGCTGTACGCCCAGCCCCTCACCCAGTGGTTCACCCAATTAGCTGAGCGATTCACCGGGCAAGCTACGGCTAGGCGCCTGGCCGGACTGGTGGGAGGCTATTTGCTGGTAACCCTGGCAGCCCAGATCACCACCCTACCATTGATGGCCTATTATTTCAAACGAGTATCCCTGACTTCTCTGCTCGCCAACCTCCTTATCCTGCCTGCTCAACCTGCCCTGATGATATTGGCAGGTGTGTCCATACTTGCCGGTTTGGTGTTTCACCCATTTGGTCAGCTGCTGGCATGGGCTGCCTGGCCTCTGGCGACCTACTCCATCCGCCTTGTCGAATCGTTTTCTGGGGTTCCCCATGGGTCCATTGCCATCGCCTCGGTAGCTCTTCCCCTCATCCTGGTGTTTTACATTTTTCTGTTCGTTATCACATTTTTTCACAACCGCCTTGGACCTTTCACCAAACGGTCATTGCCCGCCTTACCCCTGGCGGTCCTCATTGTCACCACGCTCCTGGTCTGGAAAGCAGCTTTTTCTGCTCCCGATGGTCGCGTGCACGTGACCATCTTCGACGTTGGCACGGGTGAAGGGGTGCTGGTCCGATCACCCACAGGGCGTGAAATTCTGATCAACGGGGGTGCGAGCACCATCGAATTATCAGCGGATCTCGGCAGGCGTTTACCAGCCTTCAACCGTTCGCTTGACTGGCTTGTGGTCGCCGATTCAGATGATGAAGACCTGCGAGGGATTTCTGGCAACCTGGAACGCTTCCATCCTGCGCAGGTCCTTTGGTCTGGCAACGCGGATGCAACCCGCTCGACGAATGATCTGCAAGCTGCCATAAGCTCGTTGTCTATTCCCATCCTCTCGGCGCAATCTGGTCTGGCACTTGACCTTGGTTCTGGGGCTTGCTTGAAGGTGATTTCTGCCAATGCCAGGGGAGCAATTTTACTCCTGGAGTGGAAGGATTTTCGGATGCTGCTGCCAATGGGTTTGGACTTATCTGCTCTTGAATCTCTCAGCACAGATGTGTCTATGCGCAATGCCTCGGCACTGCTCCTGCCAGAATCCGGCTATGCACCCCTCAACCCGCCTGAGCTCATCGCATCCTTGCACCCCCAGCTTGCTGTACTAAGCGTGGGAGCGGGTGATAAATCTGGATTGCCATCCCCAGAAACGATCGAGGCTCTCCGGGGCTACAACCTGCTACGCACCGACCAGAATGGTTGGATCGAGATCACCACGGATGGACAGCAGATGTGGATCGAAGTGGAAAGGAAATAATAAATTAGGTGTAAACAATCGAGATTCTACGCCAGCTTCAAAATGTAGATAAGCGCTATCAATTTGCTTGATGATTCTGTTATGAGACATTACATCAACCTCATAGCTCTTCAAAAGCTATAGTTAAATTAAAAACGCTTGATTATCTGCTCTCTTTATTGTATAGTATTAGCACGCCGATTTCATATCGATAAAAACAAATCAGAATAAATTAATGCAATGCTATTATGGGTGGTTTTTAATTGGCAGTGTATTTAAATCTTGCTAAGCAGAGAAATGCTCTAGTCGTTTCTATGCTTCAGTACAAAGGGGAAATACCGGCTATCAACTCATCTGTGATCTTCTAGAGGGAGGAACGAATGAATAATCAAAGCCTTAAAATGCTTGTAAGCCTGGTATGTGTAATGATTCTTTCGCTGAGTACTTTGTCACCTGCGTCTGCTGCAACTATTACAGTTGACACTCTCGTCGATGAAAATGATGGCTCATGCAGTGATGGCGATTGCTCGCTGCGCGATGCGATCCAGCTGGCCACCCCTGTTGATACGATCAACTTCAGCGTCAAGGGAACCATCCTGTTAAATTCACAGCTCAGTATCAATAAGCGAATATCGATCAGCGGGCCAGGTTGGAATCAGCTAACCATTAGCGGGCATCAATTCACTCGAGTTATTAACGTAACAGCGTTAGGATATTTAACAATATCATCCGTGATGATCACTGGGGGTAAAGAATCTGGTGGTGGTATATATAATGCGGGGATAGTGGAGGGCACTGGTCTGGTGATTGTTTATAACCAGAACTTAACTGGTCATGGAGGAGGGATTAACAACCAGGGCGTCATGACCTTGATTTCAACCGCTATCTCAGATAATAGTGCCTATAATGATGGGGGCGGGATATACAACCAGGGCACCCTGGATGTGCAGCGCTCCACCTTCTATTCCAACGATGCTAGATATGGGGGTGGATTGAAGAACGAGGGCGGCACTGTGACACTGACCAATTGTACTTTTTACGAAAACTCAGCAGCTTCGCGAGGCGGTGGTCTTGATAGCGGTGCAGGCAGCACCTTGACGGTAATCAATTCCACGTTCTATAACAATAAAGGTGGCGGAGGGCTGGGTAACCCGGATAGCATAACCACCGTGATTAACACCATCGTTGCCTTCAATACCGGGGGAGATTGCAAGTTTGGAGATGAGTTTACCGAGGTGAGCAATCACAACCTGTCAACCGATACCTCATGTGCACCCGGTTTTGAACAAGTTACAGCAGAAGCGCTTCGCCTGACCTGGGGAGGCTTCCCGGTGTCATTAGGACTCGGCAGCGTGGCGATTGATACCGGGAATAATGCTGGTTGCCCACTAATCGATCAGATGGGCACAATCAGGCCGCAGGATGGCAACCTTGACTCTGTAGCAACTTGCGATATCGGATCTGACGAGCTCATCGTGTTTGGATCCTATATACCACAAGCAAGAAAATAATCAATTGCACGTTTATCTTTAGGTAGCCAGAGGTGCTATGGATACGCAAATAGTGCCAATTCATATGATGTTCGATACGGTTTATGCACTCAAAGCAGAAGGGGCTATTCTCATTGATGGTGGAGACCCTGGTAAACTAACCAATTTTCAGCGTGGCCTGGAAGCAGCTGCAATTAAACCTGAAGAAATCAAGCTGATTGTGCTCACCCATGGCCATTGGGATCATATCGGCTCGGCTGAAGATATCCGAACTATTACCGGCGCCAAAATGCTATTACATCAGAAGGATATGCACTTTCTGGATGAAGCCCATCCCTCTCAGCCGCCTGGTTTCACGCTTTGGGGCAAGGTGCTGATCGAAATGCTCAAGCTCATCACATCCAATATGCATATTGCCAGTTTCCCAGTCGATATCATTGCGGGAGATGATTAGATCTCCCTGATAGAATTTGGGATCCCTGGCAAGGTAATTTACACACCAGGGCATTCTTGGGGTTCTATTAGTGTCCTGCTGGATAATGGGCTGGCTTTTATCGGTGATTTAGCCATGAACATGTTCCCCATGCGCTTCAGCCCAGGGTTACCGATATTTGGCGATGACATGCTGGTAGTAAAAAAGAGCTGGCAGAAGCTGTTTCAGCTAGGCGCGAAAGTAATCTATCCTGCCCATGGAAAACCTTTTCCAGTTGAAGTGCTGAAGAACCAGATCTCAAAATAAAAGACCCTTGGCTTCGTCCATCGTTCAGGTTTTACTCAAATGGGGAATTGATTACTGTTTCGTGAGCTGGATTGCTTAGCTTTCCTGAGATACTTTATTTTTGAGTTAAGCTTATTGCGTGTCAGGTGGCATAGCCTTGGAGGCATATCCATCAATCTTTGAGTACAAAAAATAGGCCCAAACACCAAATGCATTTCCAAGAACTAGACTGTATCCAGTAATAATTGAGCTTGTTTATCCATCTTAACTTCCAAACCTTTGCCCGATGGACGATACCCTTGCATTAGGTTCGGTCGTTAATTGATAATGAAGTGATGACTCGATGAATATCAAATAGAAAACACGGATCGTCATTTCCATCGCGAACACCCCCTGCTGACGAATTTATCACTGACAAGACATTCTGGCGGTATCCGTAGTAAAAAAGTCACTTCAGACAGAAGGTTTACCAGCTAAAGTAAATAAAATTCGAGCAGTTTTGAGCATTTAATAATCTTACCGAACAATCAAGAAGGAAGAATCGCTCAGTACGTCGCGTAAGGCAAAGTAAGCAGGCTTTGGGTTGAAGTCCCTGTCGAATAACAATGGATCAGCATTCGGCTCTTTTACACAGCCTTGCCTTTCGCAGGTTATCCATGAAGTTGCGTCCGAAATTCCCCAGGTAGAAAAACTATCACATACTTGCGACTCGATACATGCCTCCATCATACTACGATAGATTTGGGCCTGATAATTCCATTTCTCCAATTGTGTGCCCGGTTGGTCCGTCAGATCGACATCCATCTCCGTTACATAAATACGAACACCCAAATTGGCAAATTTCTGCATCGTGGCAATCACATCATCTTTTTCAGGAGCGATCTTTGAGTACCACGGTAAGAATAGATGCATTTGCATGCCTACTACATCAATGGGTGTGCCATTTGCTTTGAGCTGCTGGAGCGTAGAATACATCTTGTCAATCACTCTGCTCGAATCAGGATCGCGCGGGCTTTCGTTGTTATCTTGATTAAAGATTAATATTGCCTCCGGATCAGTCTCTCTTGCCCAACGAAAAGCCATATCGATGTAGTCCGGGCCAATTTTATCATTCCAAAAATCTGCCCCTGTAGAGAATGATCGACCGGGTGCTTCGTTTGCAATACTCCATTCGTGAACACGTCCTTTATACCTTCCTACCAACGTTTTCACGTGTTGCTCTAGGATTTTTATATATTGATTACGACCATAGTCACCGTGGATAAGCCATTCCGGGATAACATCCGATTGAACTGCTCCCCAAACCAGGTGCATGGCTCTCACACGCCAACCCATCTGGTTTGCATAGTCCACTTCTCTATCAAGTTCACTAAAGTCATACTTTCCTGGACCAAGCCAAAATCCTTTCAAGGAAAAGGTATAAATCGCTGCCACACCATATTCCCTCTTCATTACCCGACAGTGCCTATTGTCTGCGTTTTCCCACATTGAGAAAGCTGTTCCGATGGTCAGGTTATGGGATTTCGCCAGCTCTGCCAGCCCAGGATCACTCACTGCTGAGCTCACCCATTTCCCATTGGGGATTACCCCCACGCTCAGGCCCGTCACGAATGATGTCGAATTCGGTGCAGTGCTGGATCCAATGTATACAACGCCTTGAGGAAACAAACCATCGGGTAAATTTAATTGTGGCTGTTGGGTCAGATCGATATGTTGAATTACATTACCATCCTGATTATAGATATTAAAGCTCTTGCCTTCAACCTGGTCAAAAATAATATAGAATGGCTGCGAGCTGCTTAGTTGCAAATCCCATACAATGTTATAACTGCCCGCTGTTCCATCGCGAACACCAATAAGATAATGATCCCCATTATTTAGAATGTCTAACCTGCGGATTCCTTTCCACCAGGGTTCTTGTGTTTCAGGTACGCCTAATATTTTTACGATATTGTATGTCGAACCCGTCACAGATAATTTATCTAGCTTTATCCTCAATGGAGCATCCAGCTTTATTGCTTTTGTTTCAGTATCATAATAACTGTCTCGCTGATTAACAAAAGTCAAAGTGTCTGAGGCCGGGTCATAAGCCCCGCCTGTACAATAAGGGAAAAATATTGGTTCCCAGGGAACATTGCTGGTAGTTAATTCAGGAAGATTGCTTGGTAAGAACCCGATGGTATTTTTATTAATATAACCAGTGTAGCGAATGCCACCCAGGTATGCTTCAGCTTTAACAAAATCTCCATAGATACCGATGGGAGACAGATTGTCACCTTTATTAAGGCTTGCCACGCTATCAAAGTTAATATTGCCCGGTCCATTGTACATAAGCGTATCTCGTAACAGCACAACTTGCGCGGGTTCGGACGTTGAAATTGCATACACAGTCGGAGTAGGTGCCGTTGTCGGTAGTATTCCCGCCGGCGCAGAAGTTTCTGGGATTAGTTTCACTACCTCATTCGCCAGACGTGCAATTTTATACGGAACATCAGTAGAAGATGTATATGCTGCTGCTGAAACACACGAAGCAAGGATGGATGTCGAAAGTAAAATCAATAAAAATGTCTTTGCTTTCACAAAAAATTATCCTCCCAAATGGGCAAGAGGCGTAGTAATGAATAATTTTCGGATAGTTGATCTTTTACAATTATTCCGTTTAGCTTCTCAATAGCCAATGAAGCGAAGGTACATTGTCCGTGTGTATCCAATTGGAGTATTTAGCTGTAACTGATGCTGTTAATTATAGCCTACAACGTAGCAAGGAAGTAGTACACACGCCATGGCAGTTTTGAGGTTCTGTCAGTGTGCTAACAGATAATGGCCAAGCATTTGTGAGGGATTTTGACAAGAAAAAGTTCCTGATACAGCTCAGTCGAGGTTTACAGATCTTTGGCGATGACAGGCGAGCTGTAAAAGAGAGCAGCAACAAGGCGTTTCAGCTGGGTTTAAAGGTGATCTATTCTTCTCATGGAAAACCTTTTCCAATTGAAGCAATCAGGAACCAGCTCTATACACATACAAGCTTTATCATGCTCTATCAATCTGATTATGGTTTTACAAGCATGACAGAGCAGAATTATAGCCTGCTAGAAAGCTTGCTTCTGACGGAGTCTCACCCTCTCGCCTCGATCCAAAACTACACGAACCACTTATTCCGGCCAGGGCGCGCCAGATTGCATGGCTTGCCCGTATTCTGGCAACCGGGATTCATCAATTCCGCGGATTTTTTTCAAGAATGGAAAATCTTCAGGTGTGACTTCCAGCTTAGCAAAAGGTCTAACAGGCACTAGGCTGGCTAGCTGAGGTATCCTCACTTCATAAGGACCGAACCGTAGATCTGGTTGGTTTACGAAATTTTCGCCTGGAAGCAGATAGACCATGCCTTTCCGCCATGGTTGCTGAATAAGAGCAGGTTGGCTGATTGAAAACACGTACCTGGGCTCACTCATCTGGCCGGCTTCATCTACCAACCGGATACATGCATTGCTGGTCGTCATTCGGTAATGCTTCCGATCCAGGATGGCGAAGAACATCGCCCAAAGGCCGTCTCCTGCAGCATATACTGCAGTCTGAGCACCGAATTCCGTCAGGTCGCTCGATGGCCGCGGTTCAAAGACTTTGATTCCTGCATCACCCGTGCCATGCAAGACCACTCCCCACTGGTCAGCCAGGTAGCACAAAAATTGCCATTTCGGGATAGGGAATATGTATTCGATCGGTGTAGTTTTTCCGTCAGCCTTAATCTCTGCAAGCAAACGGTCAAACTCCGAACGTGTCTGGGGATCAATCTCCATCAGCGGGCGTTGCAACCAGTAATCAGGTAATACTGTCATTGCTTATCATCGAAGAAAATTTGCGTGATCATTCAAGCCAAGTGTTTGGAGATAAGTGGTTCTCTAACCTGCTAAAGTGACCCGAAAATGGAATCAGCATCTCCTGCTTATTTACCTTCATAAGCTTCCTGCAGCTTGGCAATATCCAGTTTCTTCATCACCAGAAATGCCTGGGTCACCCGTTGGATCCTATCTGGATCATCTCCGCTCATCAATTTACCCATGCTTGCAGGGACGATCTGCCACGAAACACCATATTTATCTTTAAGCCAGCCACACTGCTCGGCTTCAGGCACAGCTGAGAGTTTTCTCCAATAATGGTCGATCTCCTCCTGCGTGTCACAATTCACGAGGAATGATATCGCCTCATTAAATCCAAAAGCATGTTCATAGGCGCTGTCCATTGCCCCAAATTCCTGGCCGAAAAGTGTAAAAGTGGCGTATTCCACCGTGCCTTCCTTATCGGGTTCCTCACCTTTGCCGTAACGCATCACATGACCAATATTTGAATCACTGAACACAGAGGTCCAGTAGTTGATCGCCTCTTCTGTTTTTCCACAAACACCACCCACGAACAAGAACGCAGGGGTAATTTTCTGTTTAATCTCGGCTCCACCGGAGTAAATGATCTGCCAGGATAACCCATACTTGTCTTGCACCCAACCATACCGCTCACTAAAAGGGTATGAGCCAAGCTCCATGAGCACCTGCCCACCTGGTGCAAGCCTTTCCCAGATCGTATCCACTTCACCCTTCGTTTGGCACTTTATATGGAACGATACTGAGGGGTTGAGCTTGAAGTATGGTCCCGCGCTAATGGCCTGGAATGCGTATCCAGCAAGCTCAAAACTCACAATTTGGGTCGATCCTGAAGGAGTATTGTTAAGCGTGGTCGTCGAGGTAATCCGTGAGCCAGGGATAGCGGAGACGTATAGCTCCGCGGCTTCCTTGGCTTCTTTATCGAACCAGAGATGTGGAATGATTTTTTGCATGGTTATGATCTCCTGGAATTGGTGTATTAACCTTCTTCAGCGAGTCGCTTACGCCGGGCTAACTCTGCCTCGGAAGGTTTTTCCAATTCGAATGTCCCGATTTTGATCTCACCGGCAGGCTCATATCTGGCAATAATGACGCCGGTACTTGAGGCTTTACTATCGATGAGCTTGAGACTGGATGGGATCGTTCCTTCGCCAAATAACCGTTTCCCCTTGCCGATGACAACTGGGAAGATCCAGATGCGAAATTCATCGACCAGGTTGTGTTGCAATAAGGTTTGAATAAAATTGCTGCTCCCTTGAACCGACAATTCAGGTCCATCCTCTGCTTTGAGCTTCCTGATTTCCTGGACAACATCGCCCTTGATTAACGTTGTATTTTGCCAATCCATATGAGTCGTGGCCTTTGATGCGACATATTTTTTTGATCTATTCAATACCGAAGCCGCCGGCTCTTCATGGGAGAACGGCCAATGAGCCGCAAATATCTCGTAGGTTTTCCTTCCCAGCAGCAGTTCAGAAGGCTTTGCCATGTATTCACCCATAGTCTGACCCATGATCTCATCCCAGTAATTGACCGACCAGCCACCATAGTTGAAGCCACCCGTCGGATCTTCCGGTGGCCCACCGGGTGCCTGCATCACCCCATCAAGGGTGACAAATGCATTCACGATTAGTTTTCTCATTGGCTGTCCTCCGCTTTTTACTAAGCTTAATGCTCACCATTTCGACTTATTTTGTCTATATTATATCTTATTAGTCCGATATATTTCATATAAACAATCCGAACTCCCCACAAGCAGGTTCCTAATCCGCAATCAACAGCCGGCCAACACGCGTGAAAATATGTAAAAATAGGACCAGGCAGAAAAATAGCTGGTCCTAAAATTTGCTTCAAGTCTTTACCGATTATGCACGAACCTATCGGTTGGTGTAGTAGCATGGCACACAGTGCAGTCGCTCAGCGTGCCAGCGTGACCCTGAAGTTCCATGAACTTGATCGTATCGTTCGCCTCCCGGCTGGGTGCGATGGCATGCGTGCTATCGTGGCATGCTTCGCAGAACACACCGCCATGCCCGGTGGATTGCCGGTACAAAGGCAGGGTAGTGTCATAACCAGCCCCGTGGCAACCGGCATTACTGCATTTAGGCTCAGTCAGCCAGGGATCTGGGTTTTGGGCCAACACGGTGATATCTCCATGGCAGTTGGTGCAGTTCATGGAGAAATTCTGAGACATGGTATCCCGCAGGCATTGCGTTTGTGCTCCAGGGTGGCAGTTATAACAGCCATCGGTATCCGGGGTGATGTCAGGGGCGTTCGTGGGGTTGTGATGGCTGTGCATGGCATTGGACAGGCTCTTGATCTGACCCACATTCGGCGCACCGGTGGCGTTTGATCCATGGCACCAGTTACAATTCACCGGTTGGTGATCCATGAGCGGAGTCTTCGCTAACAAATCAGGATACTCCGCCAGATCCACCGTATAGCTGATGGTATTCAGGTAATCGTGTATCGCCAGGATGTTGGTTTCTACTTTACCCGTTGGTGTGATGGGATACGTAGTGGTGGCATCCATCGTGTCATCATGGCAGTTCACACAACTGAGCTCAGTTGACACAGGTGCCACAACCGTCAGCGTAGCCAGGACTTTGGTTGGATTGTTTGCATCTCTAACGGTAATCTGGGCTTTCTGATATGGATAGGGTTTGTGGGTGACAGCATCCCGGTCGCGTATGTCGGTGAGTGGGATTCCTTCAGCAATGAAATATTTCCCATCTGCAGCCAGGTCCATCGTACCCGAAAGACCCTTGCCTGTCAGGCCAATATTGGGAGGCGTGGTCACCCCATAAAGTGCTTGCTCATACTTCCAAAAATTTGTTTTATCAGGTCGCCCCAACCTCCCAACCGAGTAAGTGTTTTCAGGGAAACTATATTCAACGATCACGCCGGAGGTGACAATTTGGGGAGGTTCTCCCACTTTAACAACCTGGGCAACCAGAGTATTGTAGGGTGGCAGGATTGCCAGGTTGCTGAAATCGGGGTTATAACAGTGCATCCCCAGGTTGTTCCAGCCAAGCACGATATAGCCAATATCCATGGGAGGTGCCATTGGTAAGGTGTTGTTTGGTTTTGCCCTGACCTGACTACCTGCTAAGCCTGCCGTAACGAGAAGGAAAATGATCGGGATGGCAAACCAATATGTCTTTTTCATCTTTCCCTCCTACACAAAAAAGTGGATCGATTTGTTAAAAAATACACTATATTGATTTTATAGATTTATTTGGTGTTAATAATTGGGAAATATTGGGAATAATTGAGAAATTTCTATAATCTCATCTTTCCTTCGGATATGGGAGCTGGATTGCATGAACAGCCGTGTAGATTGAATAAATAGGGGGTTAAGCAATATCCAAAGAGACCGGTGAGCAGCTGAGAATAGCTGCTTGCCGGTCATCACCTTAGGGATTGGATTATCACGAACCTACATCACCCTTTAGGGCTCCTCACCTGGCTATAGGCTGGCAGTATCAACCCTAGCAAGAGTCCCAGGCTGGCAAGGCCCACCAATCCCCAAACAACCAGGTATAACTCATAGCTCATGCTGCTCACTGGTTTACTCAAGGCTACCAGCATATGGGCATTGCTTGACGTGGTTGAATCTGCCCCTAAAAGCCAGAGCCGGGAGTACTGCCATGGCTCATCAATGGTGTACAGGTTGATCCACAGGCCAGCCTCTCGATATTTGCGAATCCACTCTTCACCCAAACCGTACTCAGAATTTACAATCTGGTAGCCAGAAGAACGCAACTCATCGGTAGCAGGTGGGGCCTGGTATTTTACCCCGTAAGCTAGCTTCATCTCTGGGGCAATCGTCCGCACCAATTCCGCCTGCTGCTGGTCAGCCAGTACCCAAACTTGAGGATCAATTCCCACCACATGGATGATATCAATGACCTTCTCAAAGTAATTTTGAGCGTAGGCTTGATCATCGGGTGGCTGTTTGATATCGTATATAAAGGCCAGGTTATTATCCTTTACAATCTGCAGCTCATCTTCCAGGATCGGGATTGTCTGGAGCATATTTTGATCAACCTGGTCTTGACTGACCTGGCCATTCTTGATGGTCTTGTAGGGGTCTCTCTCCACAAACCATTTCCCTGCATTGAGTATGGTGGCTTCAGCCAGTGTAAAATATTCGGCTCTTTCTTTAATTCTGTCCGGATAGAGCGTCGCAACATCCGTAGTCCGCTCGAATGTGTCATCATGCAGCAGGAATGGCAGCCCGTCCTGGCTGATGTGAATATCTGTTTCCAGCCCATAGACCTTCAACTCTACTGCGAGGTTTGCAGCTGCCATCGTATTTTCTGGAGCGAGCATAGAAGCTCCACGGTGGGCGATGAGAAGTGGTTTGGCGGGCAACTCACCTTTATACACCGAACCCGGTGGATTTATGGTAGCTGCTCCCCAGACAATCACCACGACCAGTATCGCAAGCAGGGAAGGCAACAGGTTGATTTTCTTGCCCGTTTCTTTCCTACGACGGTATAGGATTCTGACAAAAATGCCCAATCCGACACTGATGCCTAGGATAATCAGCGCATCCAGGAATATCCGGTAATAAGATAATAATTGGCCAAGGCGGGGTATCTGCACCGACGATTTCTGGAACAGCATCCAAAAACTTCCGTAGAAGAAGACCAGGTATAGAATTCCAAGAATGAAGTATAGAATGGATGTAAGCGTCATCAAGCGGTGATTCCACCCTTTTTTATATGTGATCAGGCGTACTGCACTCCATATGGCGATTAAACAGGAAAGCACCAAAAAAAGGCTGATGTAATCGAATCTCAATCCCAACATCCTGGCCAGGTAGTCATTGGTTTCGGTATAGAAGAGGCTATTGGTCATCCAAAAAACAATAAAGAGGACGCTATGGATGAGGATAATCACAGGCAAAATGATGCGGGTTATTCGTGAGAATAAATTCATGTTTTTACCTCCTTATAGATCCTGATCTATAGGACCGTCATTCCTGGGGGGAATCTGTGACAAGTATGACTCCCAATCCGGAGGGCGTTCTTCCTTTTTGGCATCACCAGGGATTGGCTCAGGCTTCTTTACTGTTCTATCTCTCTGTGAATTGCTTAGCTCTCGCCGAATGCGCAGGTCATGAATAGCAATAATGAGCATGATACCCAGCAAGATCGATCCACTCAGCAACCAGAAATGAGGGATTGTAGCAGAACCGATGATCAGCACGAACACCAGGATGACCAAAGCCACCACCAGGATGACCGCACATCCCTCTCCATCGCAATCCGGGATATCGAGAGCCATTCCAAAATCCCCCGCATCATCCATTCCCTGAATGAACGGACCTGCGGCTCTGATGGCATTATACTGAACTAGTTCCTGAGGTACCCCGCTTAGGAGAGCCATGTTCTCGGTTCGAGCGAGACCAACCCACACCGTTATGATAAAGCCAAGCGTGGGGATTAAAAATATCCACATCGGGGTGTAATCTTGCGATTCTTTGAACCAGCGTGTGCGCGGTATGAGCCACCCTAATGCCAGCAGTCCAAAAAACGTGGGAATGACCACCGGAATGCCTCCCCATGCGGCTTCGATCTTGTGAAACCGGAATACTAAGAACGAAAATCCAATCAGACCGATCACCACCAGGACCAGCATCCAGATCGTGTTGGTCATGCGATGTTCCTTGATATCCTGTATATCGTCCTTCACATCCGCGTTAATCTCATCCACCACCGGGCTGACCAATTTATCGAGCAGCCGCGAGAAGGCCATGATGCTTCCGGTGATGATGAAGATGATTGCTAGCGCAAGGAAGAGCAGGGTGATCGCAGTCTTTCCGCCACTTAAAGTATAAGCAGAAATGACTAACAACCCAATGATGATGCCCAACAAAATCAAACCGATCGCGAGTATTGTCTTTTTAGCCATGTTTTTAATGTTCCCCTGCAGCCTGAACACAGCCGCACACAAAAACTCGACGCCAATGAGGGTGAAATGACCAGCAGCGTCTGTCGAATAGATGGATATTCATTAGTTTACACCAGGCAACCATCAACCATGTGACCATGTGACCATGTGTTATTCAACTTTGTTCAGCCAACAAAATGCTCTGCTATTAATCATAACGCATTCTTCTAAAGAAACTTGCGCAACCCGCCTGATTCGTACTACTCTCCCCCTGATGGTTCGAGTTTACAGAACGATCTTGCCGGTATTACCTGCGAGTAGTTGATATGTGCTTTTCGGGGGAGAATACTTACAATAATGATAACTCATCCCAAATCCAGGGGATTTGTTTCACCCTGCCCGGCTTTCCAATTGCCCAAATATTTAATTTGTGCTAAACTGAATATACACCTGATTTCGCAAAGGAGAACCAGCCATGGCTGATAAAATCCTGGTCGTAGATGATGATCCCGACACCGTCAAATTCATCAATATCATGTTGAGCCGCCTGGGCTACCAAGTGATCTCAGCCACCTCCGGCCTGGAGGCTCTCGAACGCGTACAGGTTGAGCATCCCGATTTGATCATCCTGGATGTCATGATGCCCGGGATGGACGGTTACGAGGTCAGCCGAAACCTTCGCCGCAATCCCAAGACTGCCACCACACCCATCCTGATGTTCACAGCCAAGACTACCATCGAAGATAAGCTGGCCGGTTATGATGCTGGTGTGAACCTCTACCTGACCAAACCCATCCATCCGATCGACCTGCAAGCGAATATCCGCAACCTGCTGACCCAAAAACTCACCAAGGCGGAAGCCTCGGGTGAGCATGGTTACGTCGTTGGTGTGCTTTCTGCCACCGGGGGTGCAGGGGTATCCACCATCGCCCTCAACCTGGCCATCACCTACGCGAAGAAATATAACGTTAAGGTGATTGCAGCTGAGATGAAACCCGGGCAGGGCTCGTGGGCATTGGATCTGAACCTCACCGAGCCAGTCGGCTTACCAAACCTGCTCAGCATGGAGCTGCAGGACCTTACCGTTGAAACGGTTTCCAAGGAGCTGATCCAGACCAACTTTGGGATAAAAATCCTGTCTGCCTCAAACCAGACCGAGAATGTGGAATACGCAGCTGCCACACCACAGCTGGAGCTTATCCTGGGATATTTAAGCAGTCTGGCTTCGATAGTCATCCTGGATATCGGCACCAGTTTTCACCCCGGATTTAACGCGATCCTGAATAAGTGTGATGAGCTGATCATGGTGGTTGAGCCACAGCCTGTGCCCATTAAGCGTTCCAAGCTACTAGCCAGCGAGCTTCACCTGAAAGGTTTCGGCAGCATCAAGACGATGAGCACGGTATTGGTCAATCGCACCCGCTCGGATATTGTGTTGAACATCAGCCAGGTGGAGCAGATTCTGGGCTATCCAGCTGTGATGGGTTTCCCACCGGTGGTTGAGCAGGCCTATCGTGCATCTGAACGTGCCCTGCCATTGGTTGCCATACAGCCAGATGGCATCATCGCCATGCAATTCAACACCCTGGCCAGCCAGATCAACGAACGCGTGCCCGTTCATTAAACCAATCTTCATCTTCAACTTACTCTTCCAGACGTATAATCCTGTTACAGGTTATTGTTCAGGAGGGTCATCGTCATGGAGAATCCTTTCCGTGTAGAACATGATACGCTTGGAGATGTTAACGTCCCCACCCAGGCTTTATATGGTGCCCAAACCCAACGCGCAGTAGACAATTTCAATGTTTCGGGTCTTAAACCCTGGCGGGCATTTATCTGGTCGATGGCGGTCATTAAGCGCGCCGCGGCAGAGGTCAACCGTAACCTGGGATTGCTGGATGAAAAAATTGCTGACGCGATCATCACCGCTGCCCAGGAGGTCATCGATGGACAATGGGATGACGAATTTGTCGTAGATCCTTTTCAGGCAGGGGCTGGCACGAGCCACAACATGAACGTTAATGAAGTGATTGCCAACCGCGCCACGGTACTTCTGGGTGGCGAGCTCGGCCAGTACCTGGTAAATCCCAATGATCATGTCAATATGTCGCAGTCTACCAATGACACCGTCCCCACCGCCATCCGCCTGGGCTGCCTGTGGCGCCTGGAGGAATTGCTGACCGTAATCGATGATCTTGCCTTCAGCCTTGGTCAGAAAGCCACCGAATTTGATGAGGTCGTTAAATCAGGCCGCACTCACCTGCAGGATGCCGTCCCCATCCGTCTTGGGCAGGAATTCAGTGGGTATGCTAAGGCTGTCCAGCACGATGGTGATCGGATTCGCATTGCGGCTAATGATCTGCGCCGCATTGGGATCGGTGGCACAGCTGTAGGTACCGGTCTCAACGCCCACCCCGATTATCACCCGCGCATGGTGGAACGTCTCTCTGATCTAACTGGCCAAACCTTATACAGCTCGGAAAACTTATTCGAATCGATGCAGTCCATGGCAGATGTAGCCAGTTTCTCAGCTTCTCTACGCACACTGTCCATCACGCTTACCCGCACTGCCAATGATTTCCGTCTGCTGACTTCCGGCCCGTCCACCGGGTTGGATGAGCTGCACCTACCAGCCGTTCAGCCTGGCTCAAGCATTATGCCTGGCAAGGTCAACCCGGTCATGGCAGAGATGCTCAACATGTCCATGTTCCACGTCCAGGGGTGTGATCTGGTAGTTGCTCTCGCTGCTCAAGCCGGACAGCTTGAGTTGAATGTGATGATGCCGATTATTGCGCATAATCTCTTTGAGATGATGCAGGTGATGATCGGCTCCATCCGTGCCTTCACCGAAAAATGCGTGCGTGGGCTTCAGGCCAACCGGGGTAAGGCTGAAGGCTGGTTGGCAAAAAACGCAATTATTGCTACTTCCTTGAATCCGCTGATTGGCTACAGTGCCAGTGCCTCGCTGGTGAAGGAAGCCCTGCAGCGTAATGTCCCCATCCGTGAGGTCGCCCTTGAGAAAGCATTCGCTGGTCAGCTCCTGCATATCAAGGAAAACCGCCCTGTCACCACCGAAGAGATTGACCTGGCGTTGAACGACTTAAAACACCTGACTTACGGTGGAATTGTTGGTTAAGACAACACTACGTTTTTACCAGCTTAAATAACTCCTGCCTGCCGCAGCTCACACACTTCCGATTCCTCATACCCAAGGAAATCATGCAGGATCTGGTCCGTATGTTCCCCCAGTAGGGGTGGTGGCAAGTGGAGCACAGTTGGGGCAGTCGGGATTTTGAGAGGTGATGCCACCAGGTGTATCGATTCTGAGTTCCCCTGCCTAACTTCAACCACCATTTCACGTGCTTTCACCTGAGGGTCTTCCAACACCTGTTCAATGCTATTGATCGGACCACATGGGACGCCAATGGCTTCCAGAATGGTCAGCCAATGGGAGATCTCAAATTGGGAGAATAGCTCATCCAGCAAAGGGATGACCTCTGCTCGGTTTCTGACCCTCCCGGCATTATCTTTAAAACGCTTATCCTCGGCCCATTCCTTCTTGCCTGCGTGCTCGCAGAACTGACGCCATTGCAGGTCGTTCCCAATGGCGAGGGTAAAATAGCCATCCTTGGCTTTGAAAGTCTGGTAGGGGACAATATTGGGGTGGGCATTGCCGTATCGCCTGGTTTTCTCGCCGGAGATCAAGTAGTTGCTGCCGACATTCGCCAACCAGGCGATTTGTGAATCAAGCAGCGATATGTCGATGCGCTGGCCTCGACCACTCCTCTGGCAATCGAACAAGGCTGCCAGGATGGCGTTACAAGCAAACAACCCCGCAGTAATATCAGCAATGGCGACACCCACCTTATAGGGTTCACCGTCCTCAGGCCCGGTGATGCTCATCACGCCCCCCTGAGCCTGGATGATGAAGTCATAACCTGCCAGGTCACGGTACGGCCCGGTATAACCATATCCGGTGATAGTGCAGTAGATCAAACCAGGATGGATTTCTTGAAGCGCCTGGTATCCCAGGCCCCATTTTTCCAGCGTTCCCGCGCGAAAGTTCTCCACCAGGACATCGCTTTGCTTTATCAGCTTCCTCAGAATCTGTTGTCCCTGACCACTTTTAAGGTTCAGGGTCATGCTCCGCTTGTTACGGTTGACGCACAGAAAGTATGCTGACTCTCCCCCTGCAGTGAAAGGCGGGCCCCAATGGCGGGTATCATCCCCTATCCCGGGGGCTTCAATCTTGATGATATCTGCCCCCAGGTCTCCCAGCATCATGGTACAGTACGGACCTGCCAGCACCCGGCTCAGGTCCAAAACCCTTACGCCTTCAAGTAATGGCCGCGCTTCGTTGTTCATCTTGCTAGTAGCGCAGCACTGCACCGATATTTTCGAATCCGTCCACCTTATGCACTTGCTGTAGAACCTCTACTTCACCACCAGCCTTCATCACATCGTGGACCGCCAACTCAACTGCATCTGGGATTTTCACAAAAGCTGACCCACAATATGGGCATTCTGGCAATTCGATGGTGGTTGCATACCCGCAACCTTGGCAGCGGTATGCTGATTCACGGTATCCGTCGGTAATTACCAGGGCCTGGATGCGTCCATCTCGAACGGCTTGCAAGGTATCCTCCAGCGTCAAGACGGCGCGTTGCTCCTTAGCCGCGCCAGTCACCAGCATTTTTAATAACTGCTCTTCTTTGCGGAACTCAGCCTCCTTGCCGACCTGCATTGTCTTTTCAAGCACCTCTCCCTTACTGGCTGTCATGCTCAATGGAAAGGCGCCAATGATCAGGCTTTGCCAGCTTTTCGGAAGCTGAGCCTTCAGTTCGGCGATGTTTTCCTCAGTACCGCCGATTAAAACCCTGCGAACATTGTTCTCTTTAAAGAATTGTCCAGCGAACTCAGCTACCTCGCGAAAATTACGCTCAGTGAGCTCATCTTCGTATCGTGTTTGCCCTGACATCCCACCTCGCATGCCAGTCTTCGCTGAGGAACCACCCCGTTTAGTGTGCCGAATATTCTCGCCTAAAATACCTTCCTGCTCTTGGATTTCTCCAAGATGAAAAGAAAATACCCTGGCACCCTGTTTATCTACCAATACAACACCGTAACCACCATAGTGGTCAAGCAGGCTTGCCAGCGGTTTTACATAGGGGCGGTTATTCAATACCACCTGATTTCGTACGGGGATTGCTAATGTGTAGGCCCTGAAAAAATTCTCCTGGGCACACAAGAATAAGACCACACTTCTTCCAGTCCAATCGTATTGCCGGCCAAAAAAGTTTTCAATGGCTGTGATATCCGCAGTCAGTTTAATCTCTTTCAGTAAGCTCCTCAGATTTAGTTTATATACATCTGCATTGCCCTGGATGGGGTCAGTGTTTAGATAAACGCTCAACACCTGATGTTCCGCCCGATAACCAAGTAATTCGTGCAAGTTCGCTTCAGTTAACATAAAACCTCCTCTCTTCACGCAGGTGATATGGAATGGCTAACTTACGAACGTTTCAGCTCTTGGAATAACTCTTTTTGTCGTTGAGTCAGGTTGTGCGGAATTTTTACCTTGATATGGGCATATAAGTCGCCCCAGTTATTGGGTGTATTCAATCTGGGTAGACCTCTACCAGCCAGGCGGATACTTTGCCCAGGCTGGATGCCTGCCGGGATGGTCAGGACGACATTTCCTGAAAGCGTCTGGACGGAAACCTCACCACCTAAAACAGCAGTGTAAAGGTCGACCGTCACCTCAGTGTGCAGGTCATTCCCTTTTACCTGATAACGAGGATCATCAGCAACTTTGATCACCAGATACAGGTCTCCCTTTTGACCAGCATTTCCCGTGGGTATGGTGCTTGGAACACGCACTTTTGTGCCGGTTTTTGCTCCCGCAGGGATCTTGATCTCTAGCCTGCGTCCATCCACATCGATGCGCCGCGTGGTACCTTGATACGCTTCGGTCAGGCTAATGGTTACTTCCTGTTGATAGGATGGCGCTTCCATCTGGCGGCTGCGAGAATAAGCTCCTCTTCTACTGCTGGAGGTGTTCATATTCGGCATGCCACCGAAGATCCTCCGGAAGAACTCGGAAAAATCTCCCCCCAGAATATCTTCAAAGCCACCTACGTTTACCCGCACGTTCCCTGTGGGTGAGGTTGCAAACCAATCTTCCCAATTAAAACCACCAGCTGGGGCACCACCTTGTTGCCACTGCGAATATGATTCTCCCAGTTGGTCGTAGCGACCTCGCTTTTCCGGATCACTTAGAACCTGATAAGCTTCATTTATCTCTTTAAAGCGTTCTTCAGCCTTTTTATCCCCAGGGTTACGATCCGGGTGCTCTTTCATTGCTAATTTGCGATAGGCTCGCTTGATCTCTTCCTTGCTTGCTTTTCGCTCAACACCCAGGATTTTATAATAATCTTTATATTCCATACTCTGACCACCACTATTTGGCGAAAGATTTCACCATACTTATACCATTGTATGCTCATCCGGCATGCAAAGTCAAGCGTTCAGACAGATTTCTTACAAAATTCTAACTCATCGCTTGTGAACACTGATAATCGAACATAAATTTTTATAAACATGCTATGATTAATCGTATGGACAGCCACAATGAGCATGTAATCCTCATCGAAAGTGACCCTCAAATCTCGAAATTGATTGCTGAACAATCCTTGAAGCCGCTCGGTTTTCAGGTGGATGTATACGAATCAGCTGCTGCCATCCTGCAGGAGGTCGAAGACTTGGCTCCTGATGTCATCGTCACCAGCTTAAACCTGATTGGATTGAGTGGTAAAGACTTGCTAATCGCCTTAAAAGCTGAGGGAATTGATGTGCCCATCGTTGTTACCGCCAATAAAGGCCAAGAAGCGGATATCCTCCAGGCTATCAGGCTCGGGGCAGTTGACTATATTACCTGCCCCATCCGCGAAGTAGAAGTGATCAATGTCATTGAGAACGTGCTGAATAAGCAAATGCTAAAACAGCAGGTGGAAATTTATTCGGTTAACCTTGACCAGACCAAATCGGCAATGGAGCACCAGCTGGCTGACTTTTCCCAGATCTTTTCCTTTGCCCGGCTAGCCTTATCAACCAAGAATCTGCAGATATTAAATGACAAAATTATCAGCCTGGCCATGCTGGTCACCGAGGCAGATTGTGCCTGGTTATTATCCTCCGATGGCAGTCAGGCGGCATTTATCCTGCAAGCTTGCCACAATGCACCTGAAAAAGTTACCGCCAGCCTTCACTTACCCTATGAAGATGAAATCAGCGCATTGGCGGGAGCATCCGGCCAGGTCGTTTCCGTCCATGGTGAAGCCCTCAGCCGTTTTACTGGGTACGAACAGTTTGGGTCAGTTCTTGCAGTCCCGGTCTTGTCTAACGGTCAGGTTGAATCGATCATCATTGTCGCTCGTAGTCTTGCCCAGCCATTCAGTAATAGCCACCAGGCGATGCTCGAGCTGGTGGTGAACGTTGCCTCGTCGGCACTGGAGAACTGCCAGCGTTTCCATCAATTAGAACGAAGCCTTACCTTACTTCAGCAATCCTTCGTTTATACCTCGATCGAGTCCAACATCAAATCTGACTTGTTACGCCAGGCAAGCCTGGAAATCCGCACTCCCCTGAAAAATATGATGGAAAATGTGGATGTATTGCTGGAAAAAGGTGAGTTGCAATTGAACCAGGAACAGGCGATTGCCCTGGATGACGTCCAGGAAGATACAGAAATCCTGATGGATATCGCCGATTCGATGATCAACAGCCGCCAGAGCGAACCCATGCGTCTGGTGGAGATCGACCTCAATGAAGTAGTCCGCAACATAACCAACCGTTTTAAACCGATTGCGCAGCTCGGAAAAATTACCCTCACCGTCAGTGCGCCTGCAGAACCGGTCAATTTGAAGGTTTATCCATCGCAAATAACCAAAGTCATTGAAGGTTTGCTCTCGAATGCATTAAAATACAGCCCACCCAATGGTGAGATCATTCTTCAAATTAGCGAGAGAGATACCGATATCAGTCTCTCCGTGAGCGATCAAGGTAATGGTATTGATGAGCAGGCAGCTGAATGGCTGTTTCAACAAAAGTCCAATCTGTTTGGGTATACAGCGAATCGCTTTGGAGGCATCGGCATTAGTTTGCCGATGATTAAAGAAATCGTCACCACTTATAAAGGAAAAATCTGGATGGAGCCAATGCAGGAAAAAGGTTTCAAGATCACTTTTTCTCTTCCGCGATAAATTCCGGCCAACCACCAGACTAGAATCTTCTATGACCGATGCCCAGCAATTATTGATCTACGCAGATCCGGAAATCTCATACCAGATCGACCGGTCAGCCCTGGCTGCCCTGGGATATGAAATTAATTTCGTATCCGAGGCAGAAGAATTGAATACCCGGCTCGCGGTTGATTATCCTTTCACTTTAATTCTTGCCCACCCCACAGCATCTACCGGGCTTGACCTCATTACGAGGATTCTTTCAGATTACCCCAAATTGCATGTCATCTTGGTAACCAGTGAAGTCGATCTAGCGTTACTAAAAAGGGGTTTGGAACTTGGGCTGGTAGACTATCTGGTGACACCGGTAGACCTGTCCGCTATGCATGCAGCCATTGCGAGGGCGAAAAACCTGCAGATAGCCAGGCAAGCTGAAACGCGCTTAGAACAGGTGATATTCGCCCTTCAGGATGGATTCGTCTACGCGGATGTGAATCACCGGATCCAGCTGATCAACCCTGCTGCTCGGCAGATTTTTAACCTGGGCGATGAACCACTGGTAGGTAAAGCAGTCAATGAAACGATTTTTAACGCGGACTTTCTCGATATTTTTAAGCCAAACCAGAGATTCCCCAATAACAATGAGATAACCACAGAGGGTAATCGCACCTATTGCGCCCATTCCAATCTCATCCCTGGTTGGGGAATCACTGTAGTGCTGCAAGACATTTCCCACCTTAAAGAGCTGGATCGCATTAAAACTGACTTCATCAACACCATCTCGCATGATTTGCGCTCTCCCCTGACGTCCATCTACGGCTTCATCGGATTGATCGACCGGGTTGGACCTATCAACCGGCAACAGGCGGAGTTTATCAAACACATCCAATCCAGCGTGCAGCATATCACTGCCTTAGTTAATGATCTATTGGAGCTCAATCGGCTGGAAGCTGACTATGACCTTCAGCTGGTGGAAATACAGATGAAGGATATCCTGGTGGAAACGATCAGCAGCCTGGAATACCAGAGCAGCGAGAAAATGCTGGAGGTAGTTCTGTCAGCTCCGGAAGAGCTTCCCGTGATCATGGGGAATCCATTACACCTGCAGCGTATGGTCTCCAATCTCATCGAAAATGCCATTAAGTTCACTCCACCCATGGGCAAGATTGATGTCCGCTGCCGGGTCGAAGCCAACCAGCTCATCCTCGAAGTAGCTGATACTGGACCGGGGATTCCTTTGCAAGACCAACCGCACATCTTCGATAAATTCTATCGGGGGAGTAATCTTGCGCAGTTAACCACTGGAACTGGCCTGGGGTTGTCGATCGTGAAATCGATCGTCGAACGGCACTGCGGACGGGTCTGGCTGGAATCCTCTCCCAACGGAACGACCTTTACAGTAATTCTTCCCCTTCCATAATTCTAACTGATCAAGAGGTCTGGGTCTGTCAGGTCGTTAAATGACTGCCTCCGCTGGGGTGGTGAGGTACCCAGCGGAGGCTTTCGCCAAAGGAGGAAACAGCAATGAGTGTAAGCGTTCGGTTTGTTCCTAAGCTCACTTCTCAAGTACAATGATACATCAAGTGGTATTTTATGCTCATTGTCAACTGTCATTATTTGCTAGTGACAACACTCACAATGCAGTACGTGACATTCTATAGTATTTACACAGTGACTTCAACACGCACCCTTCACAGTCAGGCTTGCGCGGGTGGCAAACCTCCCGCCCCAAACGGATAATGTTCAGGTGTGCAGCTTTATAAGTGTCTTGTGGGAATAAGCCAGCCAGGTATTGATGTGCTTCTTCATTGCTCATCTTTTCGGGGCGTAAACCGACTCTGCCCGTCACCCGATAAATATGCGTATCCACCGGGAAGGCTGGTTTACCTAATGAAAACAACAGTACAATAGATGTCGTTTTTGGACCAACCCCATCAAAGCGAATCAGCCAGTCCCAGGCTTCTTTGGTGGACATCTCACGCAAAAACTCAAGGTCAAGCGAGCCATGTTCCGCGGTGATCTGGCGTAAAAGTTTTTGGATGCGCGGTCCTTTCTGGTTTGCCAACCCTGCAGAGCGGATAGCCTCTATTACCGATTTCTGGTCAGCATCCCGCACCGCTTCCCAGCTGTTGAATCGGTGTGTCAGCTGGCTAAACGCCCGGTCTCGATTGATATCGTTGGTGTTTTGGGATAAGATGGTCGAGATCAGCTCATCCAAAATTGGCAGTTCCATGTGCCAGGCTGGTTCGCCATATTTTTGAAGCAGCCGACGATGCACCTCCAGGGCGCATTCGCTTAAGTCCATTAACCCATAACCATTTTGAAACAGGGTGAGGCCAGACCCACCCTTAACTTGCGCCAGTTCTCCACAGGAAATTCCGGCCCATACTCCTGCAGGTTGGCAAGGTCCTGGGCATCAAACACGCCTAGCTGGCGTAGGATTTCCAGCATCACGGCTGGGCGGACATGCCCACGAGGATCACCATAAGGGAAATTATGGCCTTTTAGGTCTCCATCTGAAACCTTAAACGCCACCCCAAGCGCAGGTGAGCCGGGTCTAATCGTCCCCGGCATGATCCCGAATGCCTGAAAACCTTCTGCCCCTCCCTTGCAGATCAGCCTGCCCTGAGAAGCCTGCATCACGTAGGTATCGAAATTATCAGGCCCGCCGATCATGTCGGGGAAGGCAATCATGGCTTTCGAGATCAGGCGGCAAGTGTCTGCCCGTTTCTCCGGCAATTTGTTAGGCTGGCAAAGGCGCGCAAAGGCAAGCGCTGTGCTCTTCAAAGGTAGGGCAAAGTTCGGTGCCGAACATCCATCGATCCCAACCTGAATCTCATCCGAACGAAGGTCAGCCATCTCAGCCAGTGTGCTCAGGATTTTTTGTTGGACAGGGTGGGTAGGATCGATATAGGACATTTCATCCACACCCGTGGGAATACCTAACATCTTGGCATACGCCAGCATTCCCGTGTGTTTCCCCGAGCAGTTATGCCGGTTGGGCGTGGGCACTTCACCTCGTTGGCGCATGGCGTCAGCAGTCTTACGGTCATATACTGTGTGCACACCACACATCAAGTCCGCCTCGCTCACACCGGTCTTCGCCTGAATGGAGCTAACCACCGCGAAATGCTCGTCCGTACCCGAATGGGAGGCGCACAATAATGCCACCTCTTGCAGGGTTAAGCCATAATATGCCATGCCACCTGCTTCTAAAAACGGTAAAGCTTGCAGAGGTTTCACTGATGAGCGTGTATATGTGACGAGCGCTGGGTCACCATACCATGCTGTCATCCGTCCACTGGCTTCAACGACTGCAATCGCCCCAAAATGTATCGATTCTACGATATCGCCCCTGGTTAATTGAAAAATCGGCTCGTAGGATGTATTTATCATATAGTATATTTATTCGCCGCTCGATTCACTTGGATGGTACCGTCGGGCATAGTATTGAAATAAGCCATGGCGATATCTTTGATAATATTGATCATAGAGGTCATCCGGGAAGGTTAGGTCTGAAAGCAGGCTCGGGATTAAACGCTCGACTTCAGTGGTTGCTGCATTACGCTTCACCATGCGATCTAAGCCTTTGAGGATGTTCTTCAGGTGGCGCTGCTGAGCCTTCACATCCTCCTGGTTAATTACCCCGCCTCTCCCGCTGATAATGGAATAATCTTTATATGAGCTCGTCAATAAGTCAAGCGTCTCGATCCAGGCTGGTATATCCGCATTGGTGAGGAATGGTGGTTGGTTGAGCAGGACAACATCACCGACAAACACTACTTTGGCAAATGGGACGATTACCCAGGTACCACCAGGTGCAGGTCCGGCGTGGTATTCAATGATCACTTCTTGCTCACCCCAATGGATCGAGATATTGTGGGTGAAGGTGATATCTGGTAGTGCCCATCGCGTCCCTACCACATCATCATAAGTTTCCCATATCGATCCGCTCTCGGCATTTTGACCCTTGAAGACCGACGGTCTACCCCGGAAAACCTGAGCGGTCTTCTGGTGGGCGATGATTGTGCACTCCATCGACCTGGATCCCAACGTACGGTCGGGGTGTGCGTCCAGGTTCACCAGCATGCGGTTGGGCTTCGCGCCGAGATTGTACAAGACGTTCAACCAGGTGCGCGCATCTTCGGCACGCAAAGGCGCGTCGACCAGGATCGTGCCCAGCGGCAGCAGGACTGCCCCTACGGTCACTCCCGGATAAGAATTTTCAAGATAGATACCGCGGTCTATTTGCTGCATAATCACCTTTGTGTTTTAAGATATCGCCGTGAATTGTCATTCTTCCATAATTGGCAGCGAAAAAATAAAGCGTGAGCCAACTCCAAGCTCGCTCTCCACCCAGATTTTTCCACCGTGTGCTTGCACTGCCAGGCGGCAGTAAGCCAATCCCAACCCTAACCCTTTGGGGCCATTGCTGGTCTTTAAGCGCGTAAATTTATCAAAGATACGACCTTGCTCCGAGGCCGGGATACCACCACCCTGGTCCTGGACCCAAACCACTACCAGGTCATGATCCTTCCGGGCACCCACCTCAATCACTTTATCAGCTGGTGAGTACTTGCTGGCGTTCTCAACCAGGTTGGTTACCACCCGGCGGATCATATCCTGGTCAACCAGCACTTTCGGCAGGTGTTCTTGAACTTTATATTGGATGGATTGATTTTTATTGTTGATCGTTGATTCAATCGACTCGACTGATTCATAAATTATTTGAGAGATGCTGGCAGCAGACCGCTTACCTACCGGTTGGCCAGCCTCTAAAATACTTAAATCTAGCAGCGATTCGATCATCCGCTGGATGCGTTCGCTTGAGCGCAGTGATATCGCCAGCAATGATTTCATGGCGGTATCTTTGGGTGGCAGCATCGTCTCCAGCAGGTTTAGGCTCGAGACAACATTCGCCAGCGGTGAGCGCATATCATGATAGATCATCGCCGTGAGGTCATCCCGCAGTGTATCTAGTTTTTTCTGTTCGGTAATATCACGCAAGATCCACTGCACGCCCGGCTGTTCTTCAGTTTCGATCTCGCGCACATAAACTTGAATCGGCACTTCATGGCCGCTGGCTGTACATAAACATGATTCGTATGAAAAAGTCCTACCAGAATGCAGCTCACTGAAATCCACACCGACCATTTCGTGATTGAGCTTGTGGATCTGGTCAATTGGCATACCATACAAGGTTTCCTTACTGTAATCCGAAGCCAGCACGGCTTTTCGGTTAGCCTCCAGGATCATCCCGTTCCAATCGGTGATCAGGATTGGATCAATGCTATCTTCAAACAGATCCTGGTAGCGTTGATGCGCCGCCTGAAGCTGCTCAAATAGCTGGGCATGCCGGATGGCAGTCCCAGCCAGGTTGGCGATACCGCTCAGGATGAGTAAGGCATCCTGGTCAAAATCCCCATCTTTCGGATTAATCGCCGTCAGTGTGCCAATTACCTGCCCGCGATAATGGATGGGAGCACACAACAGCGCATGGGCACTAACCCCTTTTGGCTGGTCTTCCTCCGGAGAGAAGCGCTCATCTTGAGAGGCGTCAGACAGGATCACCCCCTGGTCATGTTCAGCCGCCCACATGGAGATTCCTCCAATGACCTTACGAGGCGCTATACCCACCAGGGGTTTTGGCCAGCTCTGAGCTGCCTTGAGCTCTAAGGCTGAGCTTTGATTTTCATACAATGCCAGCAAAACCGCTTGCGAATTTACCGCTTGATGGGTTTGGTCTAGGATCCCCGAAAAAACATCCTCCAGGTTCAGGCTGGGCGAGACTCCCGAAGCACTTTTAGCAAGGGCTGTCATTACTTCTGCGTGGCGCTGACTTTCATCGTACAAACGGGCGTTCAACACAGCAATCCCGGCCTGATCAGCAATTGCCTGAATTAAGGCAACATGCTCAGTCCCGAAAAAGCCTGGCTGTGGATGAACCAGGGTCATCACCCCCACCAGCTTTTCCCGTGTCAGGATAGGTGCGCTTAGAGCTGACTTTGGCAGCGGCTTTCCATCATCTTCATATTGTCGCCGCATCCAGCGCTGATCCTGGTTGGTATTCTCCACCAGGGCCACCCGCCGCTCGCGCACCACCCACCCCGATAAGCCCCTATCCAGGGTTTCCACCAGCCGTTTTGTGGTGTGCTTATGGACGGTATCACCCGCGATGATAGTTGAATCTATCGGTGTTCCATTATCATCCACGACAATAATGGACCCGTTGATCGCGCCTACATTTTCCATGGACAGTGAGAGCACGCGCTCCAGTAACGTGCGTAGATCCAACGCGGAGCTCAGCTCACGGCTGATATTGTAGAGCAGTTCCAGGGAAGCCCGGGTCGAGCTTGCTTCCCTGGAATTTCCAGTTCGGTTATCCATTAAAATTGAGATCCTGTCTCAGTATAGCACAATTCATTCTCATGCAGCCTGATTCACCGTCGGGTAATCCATCAGCATCACTTCCACTGCTAAACGGGCATTGACATTTCTATCAATGCGTTCCATGGTGCTTTCCGTCGAATTAACCTGATATTGCGCTTGCTGCAGACCAATGCTATTCGCCAGCCTGGAAATTTGATTCACATAATCAATATTAGTTAGCATGTCCGGTAACCCTGAAGCAGCCATGAGCACATCCCGCCACAAGCTCGTCCAGACTTGCAGCATGCTGCGTAGCTCTTCTTTACTGTCGATTCTCTCGCGTGGATCGGTTTTCTCGCGTGCGAAGGCAAACCGTTCTCGCCGGGGGCTTGCCAGCAATTGGAATAGCTCGTCGATGGCAGATTGGTGCCGCTCGAGTAAGCCAGGATGTTCAAATAAACGAATCGCATACCCTGGGCGTCCCCCAGAAATATGCGCCAGTTTCTGCGCTTGCTCCTGAGGTATGTGCTTGATCTCCTGCAGGCCTTTTGATGTCTCCTCAACGGATAATGGCCTCAGACGAATCACCTCACATCGAGATACGATGGTTGGTAGTAAGCTCTCTGCACTTTGGGCGGTCAGCAATACCAGCACCTGGCCAGGGGGTTCTTCCAGGGTCTTCAAAATGGCGTTAGCAGCACTCGTGTGGGCTTCCTCAAACCGCAGGATCAATGCCACACGGTAACGTGCTTCGTATGGAGCTAATGCCAGCACATGCTGCAGATCTCGCACCTGGTCTATCCGTAAGACCGCACCCTCGCGCTCCGCTTCAACAATGGATAAGTCGGGGTGCTGCATGTTTTCCAGGCGCTTACAGCTGGGGCATTTGCGGCAGGCTTGCCCGGGCGCTGTGGGGTTGGGGCAGTTCAGTGCCTGAGCGAATCGTAGGGCCAGTGTTTTTCTGCCCACACCCTGGGGGCCAGTAAAGAGGTAGGCATGCCGCTCCCGCCCTTGGGCTGCGTGCCCGGCAAGTAGATCAACCGCCCAACCATGCCCAACCATGCCCCAATCCATGGTGTGATTTTAGCCTAGAGCCATGATATTGACAACCAGCAACCACCATTCAGTGAAAAATTGCCGCACAGGTAATTATGGTAGAATTTGCCGGATGGACCTCCTCGTTGGTCTTAATGAACAACAGCAGCTGGCTGTTACAGCAGGCCTGGGTCCCGTTTTGGTTATGGCGGGACCCGGTTCTGGTAAAACACGCGTGCTCACTCACCGTATCGCCTACCTGATCGGCATGCTGGGAGTGCGACCGGGGCATATCCTGGCAGTTACCTTTACCAACAAAGCCGCTCGCGAAATGGAAAACCGGGTAATCAGCTTGTTAGGTGAGGGTGCTCATGGAGTTACTTTGGGTACATTTCATGCCATTTGTGCCCGCATCTTGCGTAAAGAAGCCCAACAATTGCCGTTCAATGCCAATTTTGTGATCTTCGATGAGGATGATCAGCTCAACCTGGTAAAGCGCGTGATCAGAGATTTAAATATCGACGAGAAGCTTTACCGTCCGGTAGGGGTCTTAAATTCCATCTCGAATGCCAAGAACGAGCTCCTGCTACCTGATGAATATCCCTTGCAGACCTACCGGGATGAAGTAATTAAGAAAATCTATATTGGCTACCAGCAGATGCTGTTGACCAACAACGCGGTGGACTTCGATGACTTGCTTCTGTATACAGCCTTCATGTTGGAGGATAATCCCAACGTTCGTGAGCGCTACGCCCGTCGCTATGAGCACGTCCTGGTGGATGAATTCCAGGATACCAACCTGGCTCAATATGCCCTCTTGAGGAAGCTCGCCTCATTCCATAATAATATTTTCGCTGTTGGCGATGCTGATCAATCGATTTACCGCTGGCGAGGCGCTGATTACCGCAATGTGCTGCGTTTTGAAAAGGATTACCCTGCCTCACGCGTAATCTTGCTGGAGCAGAACTACCGCTCGACCCAACAAATCCTGGATGTTGCAATGGCGGTGATCGACCCCAATCCCAACCGCATCCCCAAGCAGCTTTTCACCCAGCGATCCAATGGGTTAAAAGTGATGCTGCATGAAACCTACGATGATCGGCAAGAAGCCTCCTTTGTGGTGGATACCATCGCCAGCCTGGTCAGCCGCCAACAGATCAAGCCCGGTGATGCCGCGGTGATGTATCGCACGAATGCTCAATCGCGCCTTCTGGAAGAAGCTTTCCTGCATGCAGGCTTGCCCTATAAATTGGTTGGAGCTCAGCGGTTCTATGGGCGCCGAGAGGTGAAGGATATCATTGCTTATATGCGCCTGGTGCATAATACCAATGACGAGCTTAGCCTGATCCGGGTGATCAATGTACCCACACGTGGTGTCGGAGATAAGACCCTCCAGCTCCTGCGTACCCAGGCTCAGGTGGCTGGCCTGACCCCTGGCAATTTAATAATTGAAATGGGTCATAATCCAGACGCATTCACCAGCTCATTCCCACATCGGGCGCTGGGAATCCTGTCAGGTTTTGGAGAATTGATCGGTCAATGGGCCAAACAAGTAAATGAGCTTTCTCCATTGGCTCTCATGGACCACATCCTCGATCAAACGGATTACCATGCTTACATCGATGATGGGACGGATGAAGGTACCGACCGGTGGGAGAATGTCATGGAGCTACGCCGCTTGGCAGCTGAATATCAGGAACGGTCGCTCAGCGACTTCCTGGAGAACATCGCCCTGGTCTCCGATCAAGACACCATCGAGGCGAGTGCCAATGCCCCCACCCTGCTTACCCTGCACGCAGCCAAGGGCTTGGAATATCCTGTGGTATTCATTGTTGGGCTCACCGAAGGAACACTCCCGCACTCTCGCTCATTTGACGATCCTGAAGCCATGCAGGAAGAACGCCGCTTGCTGTATGTGGGCATTACGCGTGCTAAAGACCGCCTTTACCTGGTTTACTCGTTCAACCGCAGTGCCTTTGGTTACCCCGAGCCCGTTGAGCCATCCCGTTTCCTGGATGATATCCCCGACGAGCTCCTGGAAGATACCGCCTCACTTCGCAGCATGCGTACGTCCAGGAGCGTCGCATATGACCTTAAGGCTACCCAATGGGAATCAAAAAAACCATCTGCAGCCAAGGTGACCTTCCAGAAATTTAAACCCGGCGCCCACGTCCAGCATCCCGTGTGGGGAGATGGCATGGTGCTGACCAGCCGCCTGCAGGATGACGATGAAATCGTCGATATTTTCTTCGAGAATATCGGCATGAAACGTGTAGCTGCTTCACTGGCTAATCTTAAAACGAAAGGATAGCCATTAACTACTCACGGTCTTACCCTAAGCCTCTCTCCAGTGGATACAGTGTTGTATTTTTAATAATCCGCTGTATAATCCACTCATGCCCATCCTCGATTCCCACTCACTGGAGATCATCAGCAGAAGCGCCGATCAAACCCGACGGGTGGGTATGCGGCTGGGTGCACTGCTCAAACCCGGCGACCTGGTTGCCCTGGTTGGTGATCTTGGCTCCGGAAAGACCACGCTGGTTCAAGGAATTGCTGCGGGTTGGGGAACGCTCGACCCAGTCTCCAGCCCCACTTTTGTGCTGGTAAATGTATATCGCCATTCAGATGGTGCGCGGTTATTTCACCTGGATGCATACCGCCTGAACGGCTCATCAGAAGCTATTGATCTCGATCTGGATACGATGCTCGATCAGGGTCCCATGGTGGTCGAGTGGGCGGAGCGCGTCAAAGACGTGTTGCCAGCTGAAGGATTATGGGTGCACTTGAATTACATCGATGAAGTGCAGCGCGATCTGATCTTTTCAGGTCGCGGGGATTACTATGAAGACCTGTTGGCCCGCTTTCGTAAATTGGTGTATGGAGGCTGAGTGCTTTTAGCCATTGATACCTCCACCCGCAATGTGGGTGTTGCGGTTTATGATGGCATCCAGGTACTCAGCGAAACCATCTGGTCCAGCCGTGATTACCACACTGTTGAGCTTGCCCCGGCGATCGCTGAAACCCTGGCCCGCGCGGGATATAAAGTTCAACAGCTCAAGCTGGTGGCGGTAGCAACCGGCCCAGGCTCATTCACTGGACTACGCATTGGCATGGCAGTCGCCAAGGGCCTTGCCCTGGCATGCCACCTGCCCATCGTCGGGATCCCCACCCTGGATATCGTCGCAGAATCACAACCGGTTTCGCTTGGCATCTCCATGGCAGCTATTCTCCAGGCCGGGCGCGGGCGGTTGGCAGTTGGCTGGTACCGGGCGGATGATGGCTGCTGGCAGCTAGACGCGCCGGTTGAGATCATGGATGCTTTCACCCTCTCGCGCCAGATCCATGAGCCGACCCTCATTTGTGGTGAGCTCGATGAAGAACAACAACATACCCTGGCAAGGAAGTACAAAAACGTCATCCTGGTTTCACCCGCCCATGCGGTACGCCGGCCTGCGCTGCTTGCCGAGCTGGCCTGGAAGCGATGGCAGGCGGGGGATGTAGATGATCCTGCCACCTTGTCGCCAACCTATTTGCACCACGGCGAGCCGATCCCTAATCCATAATTGTCTTTGGATCTTGCGATCCATTACTTAAAAACAATTCTCCCACCCACTTGCAGCCAACTAACCCTTCTCAACAGGCTCGCCCGTTGACATTCCGCCGCATGACACTGGCGGATATTCCCCAAGTCCACGCCATCGATGCGCTTTCTTTTTCGCTTCCCTGGCCGGAGAATTCATATCGCTTCGAACTGACCGAAAATCCTTCCACGCTGGCACTCATAGCCGAATTGACCACGCCCAACGATGCGCAAACTATTATTGGCATGTCCGTAACCTGGCTGATTATCGATGAAGCCCATATCGCCACCATCGCCATCCACCCCGAATATCGAGGGCATGGCTATGGAAAACAGCTGCTACGCGAAACCCTGCGCCAATCCATTCAGCGTGGCGCTGTACTTGCAGCCCTGGAAGTGCGTGAAAATAATCTCATTGCCCAACAAATGTACCTTGAATTCGGATTTGAGATCGTCGGAAGGCGCTTTAAATACTATAAGGACAATGACGAAGATGCCTTATTAATGAGTTTGACAAAAATGAGGCCAGAATCACTCACCCGGTGGGATGACAAGGGTATCCTGTAACGGAAATCATCTTGGATAATGTCAGGATATCCTTTATACTTACGCCACATTTGCTAGGAGGCGGATCGTGGATGAAGACAGAAAGCAACTAGCAGAAGCTACCCTGGCACAGATCGCTCGCGAAGTTGCGGTGTGCCAGCGTTGTATGCTGCATCACTCACGCAAGCTGGCAGTCGCAGGTGAAGGCCCGGCTGACGCGGACCTCATGTTCATCGGCGAAGGACCGGGGTTCCATGAAAACGAGCAAGGGCGCCCGTTCGTGGGTGCTGCCGGGAAATACCTTGAAGAATTGCTGGCGAAGATTAACTTGAACCGCACCGATGTGTTCATCGGCAATGTGGTTAAGTGCCGCCCTCCTAACAACCGCGATCCGCTCCCCGATGAGCTGGCCGCCTGCAGCGACTACCTGGAACGTCAAATCCAGGCCATCAATCCGAAGATTATTGTTACCCTGGGGCGCTACTCCATGGCCCGCTTCTTGCCCAATGCCAAGATCAGCGATGTTCACGGCCAATCGTACAAGATCAAGGGCCGGCTGGTCGTCCCTATGTTCCACCCGGCAGCTGCTCTGCATCAACCTTCATTAAAAACAGCTGTTGAACGCGATTTTTTGCACCTTCCAGAATTGATCGCAAAATCAACCGAAATTTCGATCATTAAAGAAGAAAAACCACCTGAAGATAAATCAGAACCCACACAGCTGAGCCTATTCTGAAATAACTCGACGAGGAATTATGAACCCCATAAAAGATGCAGTGATCCAATCTCTTAATGAACGCACCGCAAGGATAGGAATTCTTGGCTTGGGCTACGTGGGCCTACCCCTGGCAGCAGCCTTTGTCGAGGCTGGCTTTAAAGTTACCGGTATCGATCCGGACCCGCGCAAGGTTAATACCCTCAACCAGGGTGTAAGTTATGTGCAGGATGTCGCGAGTGAACAGATTGCAAAACATCTGAAATTGGGAAAGCTGTCAGCGACCACCGATTTCTCCGCATTAGTGGATTGTGATGCTGTCAGCATCTGCGTACCAACCCCATTGCGCAAGACCGGCGATCCTGATATGTCATTCATCCTGAGTGCTACCGATGAGCTTGCCAGGTATATCCACCCCGGCATGATCATCGTGCTCGAATCAACCACCTACCCTGGGACGACTCGCGAAGTGCTGCTCCCCAAGCTGGGCAAGGAAAAAGGATTGGTAGTGGGCAAGGATTTCTTCCTGGCTTTCTCACCCGAGCGGGTGGACCCTGGCCGGGAGGATTGGAACACGTTCAATACCCCCAAGGTGATCGGCGGTATCACGGAGGACTGCAGTGATGTGGCGGCAGCCTGGTACTCACAGGCGCTTAAGACCGTGGTCAAGGTATCCTCGGCAGAGACTGCCGAGTTATCCAAGCTGCTCGAAAACACCTTCCGCATGATCAATATCGGCCTGGTGAATGAGCTGGCCATCATGTGCGAACGCCTAGGCGTGGATGTGTGGGAAGTGATCGATGCGGCCGCTACCAAGCCGTTCGGATTCATGAAATTCACCCCCGGGCCAGGCCTTGGTGGTCACTGCATTCCCATCGACCCACTGTATCTCTCGTGGAAAATGAAAGCCTTCCAGTATAATGCCCGCTTCATTGAGCTGGCGGCTGATATCAATACCAACATGCCGCGTTACGTGGTCAGCCGGGTGAGCGATGCTTTTAATGATCGTGGCGTGGTGCTCAAGGGCTCCAAGGTGCTTGTGTTGGGTGCCGCATATAAACCCGACATTGACGATATCCGCGAATCCCCCGCCCTGGATGTCATCGGCTTGCTACAAAAGAAGGGTGCGGTGGTCGAATATCACGACCCGCACATCCCCCACCTGCGCACCCATGATAATATCGAGATGGAAAGCGTGAAGGATGTGATGGAGGCCGTGCAGGCTGCAGATTGTGTGGTAATCATCACCAACCACACATCATACGATTATGCTGCAATTCTTAAGCAGTCTAAATTCATCTTTGACAGCCGGAACGCCCTCGGAAAACTGGGTAAGAATAATCCCAAGGTAGTGCGACTATAGCACAAGGCTCAGCCCATGGCTAATTATCTGGTAACTGGTGCGGCTGGCTTTATCGCCGGCAGCGTGATCAAAATGCTGCTCGAGGCAGGCCATACCGTCGTTGGGGTGGATAACCTGAATGACGCCTACGACGTGCGCATGAAGGAGTACCGCCTCAAGCTGCTCGCCGGCCAGCCCGGTTTCAGCTTCCACCGCCTGGATATTGCCGACCGTAATCTATTTACGAAAGATTCGCCTCTACGCCAGGCAAGATACGAGGCGGTCATCAACCTGGCTGCTCGGGCTGGAGTGAGGCAGTCCGTGGAAAATCCCTGGGTCTACGTCGACACCAATATTACCGGTACACTGAACTTGCTGGAATACTGCCGGGAGCTGGGTATCCCCAAATTCATCCTGGCGTCCACCTCCAGCGTGTATGGGAAAAATGCCCCCCTGCCCACCCCCGAAGAATACTCAAGTGACCTGCCCTTACAAGCTTATGCCGCCACCAAGAAGAGCGCCGAGGTGCTGTGCCATGCCTACCATTACCTGTACGGCCTGGATGTAACCGTATTCCGCTATTTCACCGTATATGGTCCCGCCCCCCGGCCCGATATGGTCATGTTCCGCTTTACACAGTGGCTGAGTGAAGGCCGTGAAGTGCGGGTGAACGGGGACGGTGAGCAATCACGCGGCTTCACCTATGTGGACGATATCGCTCGCGGCACGCTGCTAGGCCTCCAACCTTTGGGTTATGAGATCATCAACCTGGGTGGCCACGAAGTGATCAAGATCAACCAGCTGATCGACCTGCTCGAAACCCTCACCGGCCGCAAGGCGCAAGTAGCGCATTACCCTGCTCACCCGGCGGATATGACCACCAATTGGGCCGATGTGACCAAAGCTAGGAGCCTCTTGGGTTGGCAACCTGCTGTCGGACTGCGGGAAGGTGTCGCTAACCTGGTCGATTGGTACAGGCAGGAAAGCTCCTGGGCGAGCGAGATCCTTACCCCATAGTTTTTGCCACCTAACAATATAAACCAAAGCAATATCGAATGCTGAAAACACTGCGTACCTGGTGGAATGACAAGCTGCTCAGGGGGGTATTGAAGAACACCGGTTTCCTATTCAGCAGCAATACCATCACTGCAGCCCTCAGCATGCTGAACTCGATCTTCGCCACCCGGTTGCTGGGCGTGGATGGTTTGGGCATTGTGACCATTGTCCAGACTTTCGTTTCCAACGTTAACCGCCTGCTTTCCTTTCGCATGAGCGAAGTGGTCGTAAAATTTTTCGGACAAGCCTTGGCCGACGGGCAGGGTATAGCCAGCAAAACCGAGGGCGCAATTGAAAACACAAGCCCTGCCAGCGCAGCCCGCCAACAGGCTGCTGCCCTGGTGAAGGGCATCGGTCTGATTGAAGCAGCTACTTCCGTTCTGGCATACGGCGTGCTCTTGCTGCTGGCTTCCTGGGCAGCCCAGGTGCTTATTAAAGATCCCTCGGCAGTCGTTCTGATCCCTTTCTACGGGTTGATGCTGCTGGCTAACCTGGTATATGAAACCTCCACCGGGGTGCTGCAAACCCGTAAACGCTTCGATCGCCTGGCGCTGATCAATACCATCCAAAGCATCCTGACGGCTGCCCTGATCCTCCTGGCGTTTTTCTTAAAAGCCGGGGTATTAGCCGTGCTGGCTGCCTACCTGGCTGGGAAGGCCTTTGCCGGAATTGCTCTCACCTTTATGGCTTTCAGGCAGCTGGATGAGACCCTTGGGCGGGGTTGGTGGCGAGCTTCACTCAAGCAGGTTGGTAATTGGCGTGTTATTTGGAGTTTTGCGATCAACACCAACCTCAATGGCACGCTAACCCTGATCACGCGCGATAACGCCGCCCTCTACCTCGCATATTTAAGCCCGGCCAATGTGGCTCAGTCGTATGTTGGCTACCTCAAACTCGGTCTGTCGATCATCAACTTCGTCACCCTGCCCATCGACCCGTTTATCTGGCCGACATATGCCGAAATTACCCGGACGATTGCATTGCGCTTGTGGGATAAAACTCGCAGCCTGCTGAGACAGGTAAGCTCCATCGCGGCAGCCTGGACGCTTGCCATGGCAGCCGGCATCGCCCTACTTGGCTGGTGGCTGATTCCTCTTGTTTATGGTGCTGACGCCGCACCTGTATACCCGGTGGTGCTGATCCTGCTTGTTGGGTACGGGACCGCCAACATTTTCAACTGGAACCGTCCCCTGCTTCTCGCTCTTGGCAAGCCTTCCTACCCGCTGCTGGTGGCACTGGCTGTCGGGGCTATCGAGCTCCTGCTCACCCTCTGGCTGGTTCCCCAGGCAGGCTATCTGATGATGTCAGCCATCCTGTCTGCCTACCTGGCCGCCTCGGTGGGCATCACCGTCTGGCGCGGCTGGAAGGAAATCCGTCTCCAGCAGGCGCAGGATGTTTTTACTGCTCATTCAATTTCTGAAGATGTGCAATGACGACTGACGAGTGGATCTCGTGAAAATCGCCTGCATCTCCGCCTCGCGTGTGCCATCGAGCACCGCCAACAGCATGCAGCTAATGAAATCCTGCCAGGCCCTCTTCCAACTTGGCCACGATGTTCACCTATTCCTCCCCGGTGAAGGATCGCCACCCAACAGCACCAATCTGAAAGAATTTTATGGCCTCAGGGATATTTTTCCAGTAAGCTGGCTGCCGTCAAGACCAGGCTACCACCGCTATGATCTCGCCTGGCGAGCCGCCCGTCATGCCTCTCATCTGAATGCTGATCTTACCTACGTATGGTTCATCCAGGCGGGGATATTCTCTCTGCTTAATCATCTTCCCGTGGTCTACGAGCTTCATGGACCCCCCGAAGGCAGATTTGGGCCAACCTTATTCCGGCTTTTCTTGAAAATGCCTGGCAGGAAACGACTGCTACCCATTACCCATGCCCTGGCTAACCAACTTTCGTGGTCATACCGGTTCAACCCGGTCGATCTCAACCTCTTTCAAGTATCACCGAATGGTGTCGATCTCGAACGATACACTGACCTTCCCCATCCAACGGCTGCCCGCCAACAGCTCGGGTTATCCTCTGCACTAACAATCGGTTATACCGGCCACCTCTACCCGGGCCGCGGGGTAAACCTGTTGGTGCAGCTTGCGATTCAATTCCCGCAGGTGCAGTTCTTATGGGTGGGTGGCACACAAGCTGACGTGAGCTACTGGCGTCATCAACTTGAGCAGCAAAACATCTCCAACGTCACCCTGACCGGTTTCATCAGCAACAAACAGTTACCCCTCTACCAGGCTGCTTGTGAGATCCTGCTGATGCCCTATGAAAAGGCTATCTCTGGCAGTAGCGGGGGTAACTCAGCCACATACGCCAGCCCGATGAAAATGTTCGAGTACATGGCCAGCCGGCGTGCCATCATCACCAGCGACCTGCCGGTCATCCATGAGGTGTTGGATACCACCAGTGCCATATTCTGCCCGGCTGATGATACCGACGCCTGGTCACAGGCTTTTTCTGAGTTGATCAGCGATGAAGGCCAGCGCAGCGCTTTGGCGGAACAAGCTTGGATTGATGTCCAGCAATACACCTGGCTGGCGCGTGCCCGCCGGGCTCTCCAAGGCTTTCCTCAATCAAAACCAGCCTCCCATCATGAGTGAGCTTATCCAAAACCCCCACAGGAAGTGGTATTCATCGCCAACGCTATGGCTGATTATCGTGAGCACGGTCGCCATTTTTGTTCGGCTGTTGTTGGTCGTTTTCTATCAGCCAGTCTCCTTCGGTGATACCCCCAGCTACTTCCGCTTGGCTGAAACGGTGCTCAAGGGTTTCGTTGGTTACGATGGTACCCGCACTCCCGGGTATCCAGTCTTCCTGGCTCTGACGGGGAATGACAGGACCACCTGGTTGATCCAGCTATTGCTGGGACTTTTCACCACCCTGCTCCTTTTTTACATCGGCCTGAAGCTGACTGGTAAAGCCTGGTTCGGCGGTTTAATCGGACTGTCACATACCCTAAACCTCGGTCAGCTGTTCTTTGAAGCTAATCTGCTCACCGAAGCCCTCACCACCTTCCTGATGGTGTTAACCATGGCAGGTATTATGGTCTGGTTGCTTTATCGGAAATGGCGTGGTTTTTGGCTGGCATTAATTCTGGGCACGGCATCAACCCTGACGCTCCTGGTACGTCCATTATTCATTTACCTACCCTTCTACCTCTTCACCTTCCTGTTGGTCGAATCCAGGTTGGCAACCCCAAAGGTCAAACCTGAGCCATCAGAGGATAGTCCTGACCCACCCCAACCTGCTCCGCCTCGCATGGCTTTACGCCTTGTGTTGGGCTTCCTGATCCCGGTGGTCTTACTGCTGGGTGGTTGGTTATCGTTCATCCACAAGAATTTCAATGAGTGGTCGCTGACCACCATGAACGGCTATCATCTCGTCCAGCATACGGGCAGCTTTTTTGAGTATGTACCCGATGAATATGCTTCGCTGCGTGACACTTATATCAAGTATCGCGATGCTCAAATCGACCAATATGGCACCCAAACGAACGCCATCTGGGATGCCATTCCCGAAATGAGCAAGGTGTCGGGTTACAGCTTCTATGCCCTTTCCCGGGTGCTGGCTCATATTTCTATCGACCTTATCCTGCATTATCCATTCCTGTATCTGAAGAATGCTGCGGGGGGCTGGTGGATGTTCTGGCGCGTACCAGTCTATTGGAGTGCTGAAGCACTGCGCATCCCCGCTCTGTCCAGCGGGGTTAGCTTGCTCATCACCCTAGAACGCGGCCTGATCTTCATCACCAACCTGGCTTTTATCCTTGGCTCGATTTCATTTGTGATCATCGAATCTCTCTCTGCAGTTCGACGCAGGTCTTCGCCACTCTTCCTTCGCCAACAAAATCCAACCCTGCGGGCATATCTATGGCTGCTGTTAGGGAACATATGGATCGCTTCCGTCCTGCAGACCCTGCTGGATCACGGTGATAATCCCCGCTTCCTGGTTCCGTTGCAATCCCTAGTTATCTTGTGGGTGGCAGCGTTCATTTTTCAATGGGTGATCTCCCGTAAGTCATCCTTTCCAGGTACTGCGTAACTTTCTTGCCTTCCTAGCCACTATGACGCTCACCATGAAAATAAGCAGACTTTCCAAGGAATTCTGGATGACGGTTATTACCATAGCCATCATCGCTGTCGTATTTGCTGCCCTCGATCAATCACCAGACTACCTGCGGGCCTGGCTTGCTTATGCGCTGCTACTTGGGCTCGGGGCAGTTATATTCTTCAGTGTCCGCAAGGGGCTAGGTGCGAATAGATCGGCTGCGACTGCTGCGCTGGTATCTTTTCTCCTGCGCCTGGCCATCGGGGTGGGCCTGTTTTTGCTGCTTCCTGTTATTGGCTACCGTACCAGCCCGGAGCATCAGGCTGGCTATATCTACACCGATGCATTTTTCCGCGATACCCAGGCCTGGAACCTGGCAACCTCTGGCGATTCTCTGACCACCGCCTTTACCCGCCAATACTCTGGCGATCAGTACGGAGGTATGCTGGCCTTGAGTGCCCTGGTTTACCGGCTGCTCAGCCCGGATGCCCATCGTCCATTTTTAATTCTCATCATCAATGCTACGGTTTCTGCCCTGGGTGTGCTATGCCTGTGGAAGGCAACTGCCAGATGGTTTGGAGGTAAAACTGCCCTGTTGGCTGCCTGGATATTTGCCGTCTATCCAGAGAGTGTCTTGCTAGGCAGCAGCCAGATGCGCGAGGCCATCCTGATTCCCATGGTTGCCATATCATTATTCGCCCTCACCAACATCCAGGCTGGTAAAAAGTCAGGCTGGCTCCTGATGATTTTCTCAGCCGCCATCATGTTCTTCATCCAGCCCTTAGTGAGTTTTATTGCCTTTGCCGTCTTGCTTGGCGTGTGGTTCTTTGACCCAGGTACCATGGGAGCCATAAAACAGCGCAAGACGATCCTGACCATCGCTTTTATGATCAGCATCCTGTTGATTGCCATGCTGGTGGTCAGCTCAATCATGGCAAACCTTCCTTCCCTGAAAGGGACTGGACCATTAAACACCTACCTGACTTGGTTCCGCAATAACTTCACATTCCAAAGCTATATTTTGGAGCGCAGCTCAGGGATCTTCCAAAGCCTGATCGATAGCATTGGCCAACAATGGAGCTGGTTGGTTGTCCTGGTGTATGGCATAGCTCAGCCGGTTCTACCCGCCATCGTTGGCGATCCCGATGCGGCTATGATCATGCGCCTGATCGGATTCCTGCGCGCCGCAGGCTGGTATGCCCTGGCGTTGTTCCTGATCTACGGCACCCTGGGTGTACTGCGCAGCCGGGGAGAATCCCGCCGTTATCAGCTCATATGGATCAGCGTGGTTAACTGGGCTTGGATCATGATTGCTGCGCTGAATGCTGGCGCTGACCAGTGGGATAACCCGCGCTATAGGGTCATCCTGCTAACCTGGCAGGTGATCCTGGCGGCGTGGGCCTGGGAATGGGCTCGATCCCGCCGCGATGCCTGGCTGTGGCGCTGGCTGCTCGTGGAGGCAGTCTTCGTCGGAATGTTTACCGAATGGTACGTAGGGCGGTATTACCCGGGAATCATCCATCTGGATATCAAGTGGATGTCGTTGCTCACCCTGGTGGTATGTGGGGCTATCCTTCTGGGTGGGGTCATTTGGGACTACTTCCACAAGAAAAAACCAGCCACGGGGGATTCTGGTTTATAATTCAGTCATTGAATTTTGATTTTTAAGGAGAATTCACTTGCCAACCGCAATCATCACCGGCATCACCGGTCAGGATGGCTCTTATCTCGCCGAATTATTATTATCCAAGGGATATCGCGTGATCGGCATGGTACGCCGCTCAAGCGTGGTCACCTTTGAGCGTATCCAGCACTTCCAGGACCAGGTCGATATCATCCAGGGCGACCTGCACGACCAGAGCTCTCTCATGGACCTGATCGAACAATACAAGCCCGATGAAGTGTACAACCTGGCCGCTCAATCCTTCGTCCCCACCTCATGGAACCAACCGGTGCTCACGGGTGAAGTCACAGCCTTGGGCGTCACTCGCATGCTGGAAGCCATCCGCCTGCTCAGCCCAAAGACGCGCTATTATCAGGCCTCTTCCAGTGAGATGTTTGGCAAGGTCCACGAAGTACCCCAAAAAGAAAGTACCCCGTTTTATCCCCGCAGCCCCTACGGAGTGGCAAAAGTCTATGGTCATTGGATCACAGTGAATTACCGCGAATCATACGACCTGTTTGCTGTCTCAGGTATCCTGTTCAACCACGAAAGCCCCAGGCGCGGCACCGAGTTCGTCACCCGTAAGATCACCTACGGTGCGGTGCGTATCAAGATGGGCCTGGCCAAGGATCTGCACCTGGGCAACCTGGAATCCCGCCGCGACTGGGGGTTTGCGGGTGATTATGTTGAAGCCATGTGGCGGATGCTGCAAAACGACCAGGCGCAAGACTTCGTGGTTGGGACGGGTGAAACCCATTCCGTGCGTGAATTTTGCGAGCAGGCCTTTGCCTATCTCGATATGGACTACCGTGATTACGTCATCCAGGATCAGCGCTTCTTCCGTCCGGCTGAGGTTGACTTGCTGGTGGCTGATCCTTCCAATGCCCGAAAAAAGCTCGGTTGGTCACCGAAAGTAGATTTCGCTGGTCTGGTTGAAATGATGATTGATGCTGATCTGAAACGCGTGGGAAGGGAAATTAGCTGAGCGAAGAAACTCCTCTTCCGGCCTCACCCGCGAATACCGCCGATGGTAAGAATCGCCAGGCAAAGGCTAACCACTCACGCTGGCTGCGCTGGTTGGGAACCCTGCTTTCGATTGGTTTACTTATTTACCTGCTCAGCCAACAAGGTTGGAAAGCTATTGCGGCAGCTGCCACTCAGATCGCCTGGTGGCGTTTCGTCCTGGCTCTTGCATTCGTGATGATCTCGCGCTTCGCCGTAGCCGGGCGCTGGCACACATTGATGCATTCAGCTGGGACAGGCATCACACCCCGCCAATCGCTCCGCCTCACATTTGCCATGCTCTTCGCTTCAAATTTCCTCCCCACTACCATCGGTGGGGATGTCATTCGCTACGCTGGAGCAGTCCGCCTCGGGTTTGACAATGCCATCAGCCTGGCCTCCCTGGTTGTGGATCGCCTGGTGGGTATGACGGGTATGGCTATGGCTCTTCCATTTGGCATCTCAGCCTATATCCAATACTTTTCTGGTGCAACCACCAGTAGTTCTCTGGCTCTACCCTGGTTGAACAAGCTTTCAGACAAATTCTCGATTTTTTTACGTGACCTATGGCAGGCAATCAAGATCTGGCTGAAAAAACCCGGCTCCCTTTTAACCTCCCTGGGTTTCACGTGGGTGCACATGCTGTGCACATTCGCCACAGTCAGTGTGTTGCTAGCCGGTATGGGTGAGCAGATTTCATTTTGGCTGATCATGGGTTTGTGGAGTGCCACTTACTTCATCACCCTGCTGCCTGTTTCCATCAATGGCCTGGGGGTACAGGAGCTGGCCATGACTTTTTTCTACGTCGGCATGGGCGGTATTTCCCCGGCTTCCGGCCTGACCCTGGCCATCATCATGCGCTTATTGCAGATGATTGCCAGCCTGCCGGGTGCTCTGTTCATACCGGATATCGTTGCGGGTAAGAAGTAAGATGAGCCGGAAAATCACGGGCATACTTTATATCCTCTCTTTTGCCATCTTACCCTGGTTGGTTTTCTCGCCATCGATTAATCTGACCACAAGCTTAGCCGTGCGCCTGGGCTTGTTCGCCGTGCTTTCGCTGATAGGTGCTTACCTGTTCAGGCTTACCTGGCCCAGGTACGGTTGGGCAGGTGCCCTTTTGATTACATGTCTGGGGTATACCACGGCATATAAATTGTCTGGCTTCATCCCCGATGTGTCTTCTTATCCTTTCTCCTTGGGTTGGTCGGAGGGCAGCCGCTATTATTACGCCTCCTTGTGGCTCTCAAACCTGCTGTATGGGATTTCCTTACCACCTTCTGTGCTGCATCCCAGCCGCTATCTGCTCCAGGCAGTGCCGCTCCTTATTCCGGAGTCATCAATCTGGCTAAGTAGATTCTGGCAGGTGATGTTATGGTTGCTGACCACGACATTAACCAGCTATCTGCTGGTACGCCGGCTTCGCCTGTCTGTTCACGGGAAACCGTTGGTCATCATCCTCAGCACCCTGCTGTGGGGCTTTCTGTTCCTGTTCCAGGGGCCAGTCTATTACCACTTACAGCTCATGCTGATCCTGATCCTGTGGGGGTTCGACAGCCAGCGTTTCTGGCGCAGCCTGATCCTTGTATTGGCCGCCTCGCTTTGGGCAGGCATCAGCCGTGTGAACTGGTTACCGGTGCCGGGATTGTTAGCCAGTGCATTGTACATTCTGGAAGTACAGGCACGAGGTAAACCGCTGATTCGCTACCTCGTTCCTCCTGCCATATGGGCAGTTGCTGGTACCTTCACTGCCTATGCCAGCCAGCTTGCCTACCAGTCATACTCCGGCAACCCGCAATCCTGGTTTGGCTCCAGCTTCAGCTCCGATCTGCTGTGGTATAGGCTACTGCCTAATCCGACATACCCGATGGGCATCCTGCTGAGCGCCATCCTGGTATCCCTGCCCATCCTGGGTTTGATCTTATTACGCCTGGTCAGCCACTGGCGTGAGTTCCATATTCTGCGCCTGATAGGGCTGACGGCTATCCTGGCTGTGCTCTTCGCCGGTGGTGTAATCGTCAGCGTGAAAATTGGTGGCGGGAGCAACCTCCACAACCTGGATGCTTACTTATCCCTGTTGATGGTGATTGGTAGCTATATCTACTTCGACCGCTTCCTGCCCGATCAGCCAGCGGCAGTAAAGGTCGATGGTGATTCTCTGCCGAGAAGCAGCAAGCCATTACGCACAATCGAAGCGCTATTCCTGGCAGGTGCCATCATTATTCCCATTTATTTCACACTGAGCACTGGCGGCCCAATCCCCAAGCGCGATTATGCTGCTGCCCAGGTGGCCCTCTCGGCGATCAAAACCGCTGCCAGGCAGGCGATCGATCAGGGTGGTGAAGTATTATTTATCACCCAGCGCCAGCTCCTGACCTTCAAGCAAATCCCAGGTATTCCATTGGTGCCAGATGATGAGCTGGTCTTCCTGATGGAAATGGCCATGGGTGGCAACGCTGATTATCTCAATGCCTTTTATGCCAATATCAGCCATCAGCGCTATGACCTGATCGTTTCAGAACCCCTCGTCATCCAGTACCAGGGCCGTAGTCACAGCTTCGGTGAGGAGAATGATGCCTGGGTAAAGTCCGTTTCTGAGCCGGTTCTTTGTTTTTATGAACCAGGCGTCACATTGGAATCAGTCGGGGTGGTTTTATATACGCCTCGTTCCACCCCATGCAGGTAAATGCGATAATTAATTATGTACTGGTTTTCCCGTAAGGATCTGGCTGATTTTATTCTTTACCTCTTGCTTTCAGGCGGATGGGCGTTAGGCGGAGTGCTGCTAGTCAGGTATGCCTTCAAGCTTCACCGCGTGGAACGGATTATCATCGGAGTAGCGACCGGCTTCGTGCTATTTATTTCTATCAGTAACCTTATTGCTCACTTCGTACCCCTGTCAGTTGCTTTTTGGGCAGCCTCGCTCCTGATCCTGACAGCGGGGCTTCCGCTAGCATGGCGATCGAAAAATCAGCCCTTGATCAGTAAAGCTGACCTGCGTAGTATCCCCCTATGGATAGCCTTTCTGGGAATCACCGCTTTATTCACACTGATCTTACGCGGGCAATCAATATTTGACGAGTATCTGCAGCTTCCATTGATCTCTATCATGGCTGCCGGTGATATTCCACCCCATTTTTACCTCAACCCAAGCTTCTTCTTAGCCTATCATTATGCCATTCAAGTCTTCGCAGCCAGCCTGGTGAAATTGTCCCATTTCTTCCCCTGGAGTGCCTGGGATATGAGCCGGGCGCTCGTGTTTGGGTTAACCGTGGTTCTGGGTTGGATCTGGGTTCGCAAAGTCACCCGCAGCCGGCTGGCTGCCTGGTTGGGAACATTTTTGTTCACCTTCGCTGGTGGAGCACGCTGGCTGCTTTTGCTCTTACCATCTTCATGGCTGAACTGGATAAGCCATGGAGTGTCAATGACCGGTTCAGGATTGACCACTGCTGCTAGCGTAGTGGAGGCCTTGCACAGCTCTTGGGCAATTGAAGGTGGAGGTCCGGTTGCCTTCCCGTTTGCCTTCCATAATGGCATTTTTATCCCCACATTTTTCACCCTGGGTGGATCAGGCGAATTGCCATTCATGATCATCTTCCTGATGCTGCTATTAATGCCGCATGGGCTCTTTCAACCAACCGGATTAATCATTTGGAGCATACTCTTCGCCACGCTGGCACTAAGCGCAGAACATATTTTTGCGATAGTTTGGTCAGGTATTGCATTGGCATTATTAATTGCTTTCTTTTTTCGAAAGCGCTTGTACAAATTATTCCCATATTCATTGACCAGGCAATGGCTGGGTGTCCTCATCCTGTCAGGTATCTTAGGGTTGGTCCAGGGCGGCTTTATCACCGAAACATTCCGCAACCTGATCACTTCAATGCTGGTTGTGCCATTACAAAGTTATAACGCGGGTGGTTTTTCACTTCGCTGGCCGCTGGGGTACCCTTCAGCCCATTTTGGTTCCCTCTCACTTTCTAATCCCGGGCAGCTCGTAATCTTACTATTTGAGCTAGGGCCTGTGATTGTGACTGTTCCAATAATATTAATGGGTTTGAAGAAAAACCTTCAGCACAAGGAATGGCTCATTGCTGGTTTGGTGATTAGCGTGGTTATCGGATTATTATTCCCGCTGTTCATGAGATATGAAGTAGATCGCGACCTCACCCGTATGCTGTCCGGTGCTCTATGGCTTAGCCTTGTGGTGAGTTTCCCCGTCCTATGGAGAGCGTTATCGCACATCCATCCAGCTGTTGTTGTTGCTCTCTCGCTTGGGTTTCTGATCTGCACCTTGGGGGGCATGGTCATTTTTCGAATCCAATTGTATTCTTTACGAACTCCACAATATGCCTACTTCATCGATGGACTTGACGCCGGCTTTACGAAAAGCTTCTGGGACAACTTGCCAAAAGATGCCCAGGTTCTCGACCGGCTTCCGGAGCGAGCGGTTACAATTTTCGGGCGCGCGGTTCGCTCCAATTCCAGTATTTACGACCCTCTGCCAGAGTGGCAGGCTCTGATCACCGATCCGGAACCCAAACGCGTAGCGGCCGCCGGATTCGACTACCTGTATATTGACCCTATCTGGTGGGATGCCCTCAGCCCTTCGCAACATGCGTATTTTTCGCAACCATGTGCTTATCTCCTCGAAAAAAGCCAACAGGATAACAACACAAATTTTCGTTACTTGGTTGATGTCAGCACCTGCAAAGTGTCACCTTGATCGTTAATGGTAACTAACCATAAAACTATGATCTCGTGAGGAAAAATTATGAAAATTGATTATCAAGAAACCACTGGCGACCTGCTCACCCGCATTGATATCCATAAAAAATATGGGGGTCGAGATATTGATGAATGGATGCTCCACCTGCTAAACCCCCAAAAGGGCTCCAAGATCCTCGACATCGGTTGTGGCGCCGGAAAACAATGCTTCTTGTTCTACAAGGCATTACAAGGCGAGGCCGATATTACCGGTGGGGATGTCAACCAGCAACTCCTTGAACAGGCTCGCCAGGAAAACGCCAAAATTGGTAATCGCATTAAATTCATTGACCTGAATTTCAACCAACGCTTCCCGTTGGAAGATAATCAGTTCGACCTGGTCACTTCCTGCTTCGCCATTTATTACTCAGAAGATATCCCTTTCACCATCTCTGAGATGCAGCGCGTGATTAAACCAGGTGGGAGGTTGTTTACGACCGGCCCCATGCCGGAAAACAAGCAGTTGTTTTACGAGATCATCACTGAAGCGACCCATAAGCCCATCCCACCTATGCCGGGCAGCTCGCGCTACTCCAGCTTGATCTATAAAGCCGTTCAACGCCTGTTTTCAAATGTTGAGATCCAGATCTTCGAGAATCCCCTCACCTTTGAGGCTGTTGATCCTTTTCTGGAATACACCCGTGCTTCCCTGTCCGAAGATCGCCGGCTGTGGAAGAACCTGTTCGAAGATGCCGGCGGATTTGAGAAGGTAATGCAAGCTATTAAGTCTGCCGCTGAAAAGCGCCTCGCCCTGGATGGAAAATTGGTCATGACCAAGGTGGTGGGTGGTTTTATCGCCACCAAATAGCTGGATGGTTCTCCTTCATAAAGTAAAGACAGCAGAAATCGATTTCATCCCGTTATATAATACTCACAGGTAAATGCCTGGTAATTAATGAAAACCCAAACTGGTCTATCCGTGGTATACGACAGCACCCGCCGGGGCTCAGTGGTCATCGAAGAGCTGCGCGAGATCCTCAATTACCGCTATCTCGTCTTACAGCTGGTTCGCCGCGATATCCTGACCCGCTATAAGAGATCTTTTTTAGGCGTCGCCTGGACCATGCTCAACCCACTGGGCATGATGCTGGTCTGGACCATCGCCTTTTCCCATTTCTTCCGGGCGGGTGACCTGCCTTCCTACCCGACATATGTGCTCAACGGCTTGCTGGCCTGGAACTTTTTCAGCCAGACCACTACCGCCTCCATGGTGAACCTGGTTTGGGGTGGTGGCTTGCTCAACCGCATCTACATCCCGCGCACGGCTTTTGCGGTTGCAGCCATGGGCACCGGCTTGGTGAACATTACCCTTTCCATGGTACCCCTGATTGGGGTGATGCTGGTAACGGGTGTGAAGATCCACCTTTCGATCCTGTTCACTCCGATCTCCGTGCTGATCCTGGCTGGTTTCGCCCTGGGAATTGGATTACTGATCTCCACCCTGGCAGTATATTTTCCTGATATTGCCGAGATGTACCAGATCCTGCTCATGGCCTGGATGTTCCTCACCCCAGTTATGTATCCAGTGACAATTCTGCCTGAGGCTTATCGCTTCTATCTCACCACGCTGAACCCCATGTATCACATGGTCCTGTTGTTCCGCATCCCCATCTATTTCGGGCGCCTACCCACTGCTCCCGAGTTACTGATACCCCTCGGGTTGTCCTTATTCTTCCTGACGCTTGGCTGGTTGGTGTTCACCAAGAAATCGGATGAATTTTCTTACCGGATCTAATTGCATGCCCGACCAGTCACCCTCCCCAATCCTTGAAGAACCCATCATTGAGCTAATAAATGTCTCGGTGAGATACCGCGTACCCCAGGAACAGATCGGTACTTTTAAAGAATATGCCATCCGCTTATTGGAAGGCAAGGTTAAGCATCGCAGCTTCAATGCCCTCAACCAGGTCAGCCTGAATGTAAATCGCGGCGAAGTATTCGGTTTGATCGGCCATAACGGGGCGGGCAAGAGCACCCTGCTCAAACTGGTGGCGAAGGTCATCCGCCCAACCGGCGGGAGAGTCATTGTTAGGGGCAAGGTGGCCCCTCTACTGGAAGTCGGTGCCGGGTTCCACCCCGAGCTGACCGGCCGTGAGAATATCTTCTTAAATGGTGCCATGCTGGGTTTCAGCCAGGAGGAGATGAAGGAGAAATTCCCCCGCATTGTCGAATTCTCTGAACTAGGCGATTTTATCGATGCACCCCTGCGCACCTATTCCTCCGGCATGTCAGCCCGCCTGGGGTTTGCCGTGGCTACTGATTCCCAACCCGATATCCTCATTGTGGACGAGATCCTGTCGGTGGGTGATGAAGCTTTTCAGCATAAGAGCTACGAGCGTATTCAAGCAATCAAAGCCCAGGGTGCCACAATCCTGCTTGTCTCCCATTCAATGAGCGTGATTGAGGGGATGTGCCAGCGGGCTGCCTGGCTGCACCGCGGCCAGGTGATCTCGCTCGATGACGCCAAGCCGGTCGTAGACCGTTACCTGGGCTTGGTCTCTGAAGAGGAAAGCCGCCAGTTGATGGCTGCCAGCCACCTGGAGCAGCAAGCCGAAGGCCGGGCAGACAAACCCATCGAGATCCGCCAGGTGCGAATCCTGAATCAACAAGGCCATGACCAGCAGGTGTTCCACACCGGCGAATCCATGCAGGTGCAGGTCGAATACGTCGCCCATCAGGCTATCTCCTCACTCGAAGTCGGGATCGCTATCCACCGCCAGGACGGCTTACACATAACCGGTCCGAACACCGCTTTTGATGGGCTTGACATCCATGCTCAACCAGGGGTTGGCGGTGTGCTCTATACGATCCCATCAATCCCTCTGATGGAGGGCATGTATAAGCTATCCGCTGCTCTGGTCAACCGGGCCGGTAATATCATGCTGGACTATCATGACCAGTTTTACACCTTCCGTATCAACAACCATGGTCACGGTATGCGTGAGCGTTATGGGGTCGTGACCATGAACGGCGAGTGGCATTTGCTTTGACGGCCAATGAATATATCTCAACATGCGATCAATATTCGGGGCGAAGAGCACGCATGACAGCCTTATACGATAACCTCAACCTGGTCTATCATCGACAACGCTGGGGCAGCGATCGGCTGGATGATTCCCAAGAAATATTTCAGCAACTCGCTGAGCGGATCATCCTGGATCTGCATCCCGGGTCTGTCTTGGATGTAGGCTGCGGTTCAGGAGCGTTGGTCAGGGCGCTGCGCCAGCGTGGTGTCGATGCCTGGGGTACCGATGACCCTGGCACCTCCATCCAGGCTTTCATTCCAGAATTCCAAGCATTCTGTCAGCTAGCTTCAGTACTGGAGCCATTGCCACAATCCCACTATGACCTGATCGTGTGCATTGATGTCCTTGAGCACGTCTCCAACGAGCATACCGCTCAGGTTGTTGAAAACCTGTGCTCACATGCCGATCAAATCTTGTTTTCTTGCATTCCCCTGGAAGTTGGAGCAGGACCACATGCCAATGTCCAGCCACCTGAAGCTTGGGCAGAGATCTTCTACCGCTTTGGGTTTCAGCATGACCTTGATTATGATAGCTCTTTCATTGCTCCCTGGGCAATGCGTTTCGTCAGGACCCAACTTGCCTTGAAAGACCGTATCCAGCTCTACGAGCGCAAGCTCTGGCAGCTATCCCAGGAGGTGAGCCTGCGCCGCGAGCTGGCCGTGGAGTACAAGCTTGAGCTCGCCAAAAAAGAGATGGACCTCCAATCCTGGAAGCCCCAGCATCTTCAGGCGGAGCTGGATGCCATCCGCAACAGTACCAGCTGGCGCATCATTACACGCTTCCAACGCTTGCGCGAGTGGCTCATTCCACCGGGCAGCCGGCGGGAAACTTTCATGCGCAGGATTTTTTATGGTTTTTCTGTGCTACACCGGGAGGGAGTGAAAGGCTTTATTGCCTTATCCGTTGCCAGGTCGAAGTCGAAGATTGAAATCCAATCCAGCCGGCTTCGTAATCGTTATCGGCTGAGGCACGCCAAAGTATCAGGTACCGGCCAGTCTTGCTCCATCGCTGCTGTGGAAGTGCGCCCTCCACTCACCGCCCACACATGCAGCGTAGATATTATCATCTGCGTCCACAATGCCCTGAAGGATGTTCAACACTGCCTGGCATCGCTCTTCGAAAACACCACTCAACCCTACCACTTGATCCTGGTGGATGATGGTTCTGATTCTCCAACTGCCCAATACTTGCATGAATTTTCAGAAGCCCACCCAGCCCTGTTATTACGCTCAGACACTGCCACCGGTTACCCGTCTGCAGCCAATCGCGGCATGCAAGCCTCAACTGCCGAATTCGTCGTCTTGCTCAACAGCGATACCATCCTGACACCTGCCTGGTTGGACCGGTTGGCAACCTGTATCCAGACCGATCCAGCCATTGGGATGGTAGGGCCTCTGTCGAATACTGCTTCCTGGCAATCCGTGCCCCGGATTGAAGATGATGGCGATTGGGCATCCAATCCCTTACCCGCCGGGCTATCGCCTGCAGGCATGTCGGACCTGGTCGCCTCAAAATCAGCAAGGCTCTACCCCGACATGCCGCTGTTAAACGGTTTCTGCTTGATGATCAGGCGAAAATTATTGGATCAGGTCGGTTACTTCGACGACGTGGGTTTCAGCCAGGGGTATGGAGAAGAAGATGACCTGGTACTCCGGGCGCGGAAGCAAGGATGGAAGATGGCCCTGGCAGACGATGTATATATCTACCATGCCCAATCAAAATCCTACTCGACCGAGAAGCGCATAGCTCTTGCAGAACGCGCTCAAAAGGTGTTGCGCGAGAAGCACGGTGAGAAGATCATTGCCCAGGGGGTGAAGTTTTGCCGTCAGGCACCCGTCTTGGAAGGCATCCGCGCCAGAGCCCAGGTAGCTTTCGAACGTGATCAATGCATCCGTAGATGCCGGCAGTTCGCCGGAAAGAAGCTCCTGTTCATCCTGCCTGTCAACTGTTCAGGCGGAGGCGCAAATGTAATCCGCAGTGAAAGCATCGCCATGCAGCAGATGGGTGTGGAAGTGTCATTCTACAATCAGCCCGCCAATCGGGCAGGCTTCGAAATGGCCTATCCTGATCTGGCTCAGTCGGTTATCTATGGCGAAGCAGAATACCTGCCAGCCGTCGCCCGGAATTTCGATGTGGTGATCGCCACATATAACCCCACCGTTAGCTGGCTGAAGCAGCTTGACACTCTGGATTCGCACCCAATCCTTGGTTATTACATCCAGGGTTTTGAGCCGCTGATGTACGTGAAAGGCAGCCAAGCTTATAACATTGCCCTTGAATCGTATTCGTTGCTTGAGAACATACGTTTGATTTCGAAAACCGACTGGACCCGCCAGCAGGTCCAGCGCGCCAGCGGTCGTGAGTGTCGGGTGATTGGACCCAGTGTGGATATCGACCTGAACCGCCCTCGCCCGAGAACTTCACCGCTCTGGCCTGTTGGTCCCCTAAAGTTGACAGCGATGATCCGCCCCGAATCACCATACCGTGAGCCTCGCAAGACCCTGGAGTTGCTCCAGAGAGCTGTGGAAAAATATAAGGGCGAGGTGGAGGCCAACCTGTTCGGCACGCCTCCGGATAATCCGGCCTTCCTCGAGCTTTCTTTAGGGTTCCCGTGGAAGATGTACGGTGTGCTCAACCCTTCCCAGGTAGCGCATTTACTCAGCCAGACAGATATTTTCATTGACTACTCGTCACACCAGGCAATGGGTCTGACTGCCATGGAAGCCATGGCGTGTGGATGTGGGGTGATCGTCCCCCACAACGGTGGTGCGTCCAGTTACGCGGTCCACGAAAAGAATAGTCTGATTGTGGATTGTTCATCCTTCGAAAACGTCTGGTCAGCTTTGCAACGGCTCATCCAGGATGAAGGCTTACGCAATCGGCTGCAACATAATGCCATCCATGATATCTGCGCCTTTTACCCTGAACGAGCAGCGTTGAATATCCTACAAACACTATTTACTGGGTAAACTGACAGACAGTTCAGACCGCCTCTCATGCCAGCCTCAGATTCGCCATCCAAAACAAATATCTCTACCAATACCCGGGCGAGCAACCCATCCAACCCTGTCACCCATGTGATAAAAATTATTCGGCAGGAGGGATTGCTCCGTTTCTTTGTGCTCGCCTTCAATAAAGTCATCTGGCAGCTCAGGTTTTACCTGACCTTGATTCGTTTCAAGCTGACCACTCCCAAGGGTGCTGGTCTGATTAAGATTGAGGATGTCAGTCAGAGTGAGCGGGCTGCCGACCTTCGACAAGCTGACCTGACACAGGATGAGCGGGTCAGGGATGGCAATCGCTGGTCTGAGCACTTTCTTATAGAGCGCACCGGCTTGATCAGCGCTGGTAAGGCTCGATTTGTCCATCGCCGGGTCTTGTTTATCCTGCCCATCCAGGGCGTCGGTGGCGGGTCTAACTCAGTCTTCCTGGCGGTTAAAGCCATGCAGAAAATGGGTGTGGATGCCCAGATCATGAACCTCCAGGCATACCGCAAGCCATTCGAAAAAGCCTATCCGAACATCGATGTGCCTCTCTTCTTCGGTGAGATCAGTGACATTCCTGAATTGGCAACCGGTTATGACGCCGTGGTTGCTACTTCCAACGTAACCGTCGGTTGGATCGCGCCTGTCCAAAAATTACACCCCGAAATCGTCATCGGTTATTACATCCAGGATTATGAAGCTTATTTTTATCCACCCGGATCCGAAGGCTATCAGACAGCCGCCGCTTCGTACACGCTCATTCCCGGCCAGGTACGCTGCGTCACCACCCGGTGGATCTATGACCAGATCAGGCAGCACCATAACATTGACTGCCACCTGGTGGGTGGTCATATCGACACCGACCTTTTCCGTCCCCGCCCGCGCCTTCCCAGCCAGACGATACGCATCGCTGCCATGATCCGCCCGGTTTCCGAACGCCGTAATCCCCGCCTGACCATGGAAATCCTGCGCCAGGCCAGCCAGTTGTATGGGGCCAGGCTGGAATTCATGTTGTTCGGCTGTGAGCCTTATGACCCTGACTTCCTGCCCCTACCCAGAGATTTTCCCTGGCGCCTGGCTGGCGAGTTACGTCCTGCCCAGATTGCCAACCTGCTCAACCAGTGTGATATCTTCGTGGATTTCTCCGTATTCCAGGGGTTGGGCCTGACCGCCATGGAATCGCTGTGCTGTGGGCTGGCCGCTATCGTCCCCGGGAAAGGTGGTGCAAGCACCTTCGCCAGGCATGAAGAGAACTGCCTGGTCGTCGATACCAGCGACCAGCAGGCGTGCCTCAAAGCGTTGCAGCACCTGATCGATGACGATAGCTTACGCCACAAGCTCCAACAGAATGCCATCCCCAGCGGCCTGCAGTTCTACCCTGAGTTGCCGGCTTTTAATCTCCTTCAGGCGCTCTTCCCAGGGGATAAGTGATGAGCATCCCGGCACATGTTTCCGCTGTTATTGATTGGTCAACATATCCAGCGATGAAGGGGTGGGGTTCCCGTGCCTGATCCCGGTCAGCTCGTCGATATAACATCCCAGGAAGTTAACAAGCCAGCTCCCATGCTCAGCTATCTCCAGTATGGCTGGTCCCTTATCCGCCGTGAAGGACTGGGTTTTGCTGTTAAGCGCTTTTGTCAGCTGGTCTCCTGGAAAGTGAAGGTCTTCCTGCGCTACATCCATATCGGACGTAGCATACCTCCAAAGGATCGCATCCTGGAAATCGGTGATCTCACACCTACAGACATGCACGCCGCTCCCGTCGGTTCACCTGCTGGACCAGGTGATATCGATATAGCAGATCTTGCCCAAACGCCTGCCTTCCGCGATCGTTTGATCCAGCTCGCCCGCACCATCCATGAACAGCACCTTCCTGAGCGTGAAGCGCTGATTCAGGAGGGGCGCCAGCTGTTTTCAGGGCAAAAAGTCCTTTTCGTCTCCCCCATCCGGGTCTTGGGCGGCGGAGCTAATCTGATCTTTCTGGCTGCCCAGGCTATGCGCCGTATGGGCGTGGATGCCCAGATTCTCAACCTGAATGTCCATCGAAATTGGTTCGAGGGTCATTACCAGCAGCCGGATGTCCCGGTGATCTTCTCCGATATCGATACGATCCCACGCATAAGCGGGGGCTTCGAGGCTGTCATCGCCACATCCAACCCCACCGTCGCCTGGCTTGCTCCGCTGGTTGGCCGGCTACCAGCCCCAACAATCGGCTATTACATCCAGGATTATGAGCCATATTTCTACGAACCTGGCAGCCATGAATATCAAAAGGCTGCTGATTCATACAGCCTCATCCCGAATGCCTTACGCATGGTGACCACACCCTGGATTTCCGAGCAAATCCAGCGCCATCATCACATCGATAGTGTGATTGTCGGCGCGCATATGGATACTGACCTGTTCCAGCCTCAGCTGAACCTCGAACCTGCCTGGCCCGCTCGCCCCTTGCGTATCACTGCCATGATCCGCCCCACCACTCCCCGGCGTAATCCCCAGCGAACCATGGCTGTCTTGCAGCGCTTGAGCCAGAGCCACGCACCACAGCTTGAATTCCGCCTGTTTGGCTGCGATCTTTCCGACCCAGGGTTTTCATCCCTCGAGCAAGATTTCCCCTGGAAGCTGGCTGGGCAGCTACGCTCATCCCAGGTAGCTTGCTTGTTCAATGGAGCAGACATTTTTGTGGACTTCTCAGATTTCCAGGCATTTGGATTGACCGCCCTGGAAGCCATGGCTATGGGACTGGCTGTCATCGTTCCCTCCAAGGGTGGTACCTCTATCTATGCCGAGCATGACCAAAACTGCCTGCTGGTCGACACTCAGGATATACAAGCTTGTCTGGAAGCTCTTCAGCGGCTGGTCGAAGATGTTACATTGCGTGCTAGGCTCCAATTGAACGCTGTTTCCACGGCTGCCCGGTTTTACCCCGAGCTACCTGCCTTGAACATGCTAAAAGTTTTATTTCCCAGTCGATTATGAGCAATAAGATAAGCAAGCTTCCCCACATACACGTAATCTACGAATCCGGGCCTGATTACCGCCCTTATAGCAGCTCCTTCCTGCGCCTGATCCGGCCGCTCACCCACCCCCTGGTGCAGGAGCATCTATCCACCAGTTTCGGTCTTGATTACAACAACGAACCAGCTGACGTTGTTATTATTGATCGCCTATGGAGAAGTAACGTCAGCTTAAAGCTTGTCCAAGACCTGGTCAATAAGATTCGCTTCAAAGGCGCTCACCTTGTATATAGTGTGGATGATAATTATCTCGACTTGCAATCACTTGATCAGGTTAAACCTGGTTCTGAAACAAGTTCCATCGTGACCTTCCTGCTTCAACAGGCTGATGCAGTGCTGGTGACCACCCCTGCCCTGTCCCAACGCTTCCAGGAATTCAATCCCAAGATTTACATCCTGCCCAACCAGCTAGATGAGCGCTTGCTGGTCATCCGCCAGCCTGCACTTCCCGCTCAATTAGCTGACAGAATTCAAATCGTCGTCGGCTATATGGGTACCTTCACTCACGATTCTGACCTCATGATGATCTTGCCCGCGCTGCAGTCCATCGCCCGCAGATACCCTCACCGGGTGCAATTCCAGGTTGTCGGTGTGATAAACAATGAGGACATAAAAAACGAATTGAGCTCCTTGCCACTACGCTTCGTTTATCCCCACCGCGAAGAGCACGAATACCCGTTGTTCATGCCATGGTTTACCGGGCATGTTCATTGGGATATTGCCATTTCTCCCCTGCTAGCTGATCCATTCAATGACTGTAAATCCGACATTAAATTCCTGGATTATGCTTCCATTGGTGCAGCAAGTATCTTTAGCAATGTTCCAGCTTACACGGCTAGCGTTCAGCATCAAAGAAACGGGTGGCTTACTGAGAATACCCAACTGGGTTGGGAAGACGCCTTGAGTAATCTCATCGAGAAACCTGACCTACGCATTGAGATTGCCCAGTGTGCATATCAATATTTATACTCAAGTCGCATCCTGGCACATAGGGCAGGTGATTGGGTCGAGATATTCCGTTCGTTGTGGTAGTTTATCTGCGCGTAAAATCTTGGATGACCTTGGTTTTCAATGTGTAATCCGTAATACAACAACGAACGATAAGCCGCACCTGTCACAAATAACCTTGACAAACTATATGAATGCCCTTTCGTTGAGGACAAAAACAGACTTCTTTCTCAGAACGCTCTTCTTCCTCATTCCATTGCTGATCGGGATGGTGTATTGGTTATCGTTCTATCCAGGGGTAATGAGTTTCGATTCAATCAGCCAATGGCATCAGCTCTCCACGCTCCACATCAACAATTGGCATCCTGCAATCTCCACAATACTTATGTGGTTGTTAACCCGCCTATGGTATTCGCCTGCAGTTGTTTCGCTCTTCCAGGTGATCTTCGCCGCCATTATTATCGGATATGGCTTGACCTCCCTGTATTCTGGCACTCGTTTGCCAGGATTTATCTTTATAGTGCTAGGAATTTTGATCAGCGCCGATCCCTTGGTAGCTATTATCAATGTAACTCTCTGGAAGGATGTTATCTATGGTTTTCTCGTGCTCTTACTTTCAACCTTTCTATTTAATATTATAAGAACCAAAGGGGAATGGATTGCTAAGCCAGTCAATTTTGTTCTCTTTGGTGTCACCCTTGCTTTTATTTTTTTATTCAGAGTCAATGGATTTCCTGTCGCTATTGTCAGCTTAATCTGCTTGCTTTTTCTATATACAAAATACATCAAGCCATTCTCCTTCGCTGCCCTGATTACAATTGCCATCATACTCGTGGTTGTCGGTCCGCTTTACTCGATATTCAAGGTCGACCGGTCTTATCGGCAAACCTATGGGATTCCTTTCCTTAATCCCGTCGCTGCTTATATTAGCACCAACCAGGACCTTGGTTCGCTCTCACTATCTGACCGGGAATATTTAGATAGCATCTATCCACTCGATAATCCCTGGCCATACAGCTGTTATGATGCAACGATTTTCTTCTACGAATCGAATTTAATCCCAGTGGTTCAAAATCCATTATCTACAGTAAAAATTTTTACCAAATTAGCAACACACGATCCATCAAACGCGTTCAGGCATTTTTTATGCTTGAGTAGCTTCATCTGGCAGCCCAACCAACCCCTGGGTGTTTACCTTGAAACGATTCTGTTCGAAAATTACAACCCAGAGTGGATGACCGATTGGAGCGTTTATAAAGATTCGCTTACCCAGTCATCCATCCTTCCGCAGATTCATAACCTCGTCCAACGTGCAGTAAAAGCTGAAGTACATAGGGATACTTATATGCTATTTTGGCGGCATGCTTTATATCTGTTCGCCTTTCTCGTTGGATTAATCCTGCTGGTCATCCGGACCAGGAATGCGAGGTGGTTGCTCTTAGCTGTGCCGATCGTTTCTCAATCCATCATCGTGATGTTCACCGCCCAGCTTCAGGCAGTGCGCTACCAATACCCGGTATATCTTATCTCTCTTCTATTCACCCTGCCGATGATCATCGTTGCCCTGAAGAACCCGAAGCAGCTCTCGAATTAGGTGGGAAAATATCGTCTCTCGTCTGATATGAAAAGTTCATACCTGACCCGCTCATATATGTATAAACCGGTTCGAGCTGAATGGTAACTGAAAATCCGTCCCTCTTGATTCTCAGTGGTGTCCAGGGTGACTCGCGACGCTACCGCACCTTCCACCTGTACGAGCAAGCGCGCCTGGCTGGCTTGAACTGCCAGCTCACGCACATCACAGACTCTCACTTACGGCCAAAGATTTCTGGGGCCTCGGTCATCATCCTGCACCGGGCTGCCTTCGATTCCCAGGTAGCCTGGATCGAGAAGGAAATCCATCGCCAGGGCGGTATCCTGATTAATGACCTGGATGACTTAATCTTCGACCCCGACACTATCCAGTATATTCACAGCCCCGATTTTGCTGACCCTGTGCGACGTTCCTTATATCTGGAAGATGTCCATCGCTTTCGCCAGACGCTGGATGTGAGTGACCATGTCATCGTCTCGAGTAATTATTTACTTGAACGAGTCCAGCAGCTTGGAAAAACTGCCAGCATCCATCGCAATGCCTTCAGCCTTGAGATGCTTTCGCTGGCTGACACAGCCGAGCATATGTTGGAGGCTAAAGACGGCCATATCGTGATCGGTTATGCCAGTGGTACCCCCACGCACGACCAGGACTTCGCCCTGATCAAACCCGCCTTGGTTTCTATTCTTCAACATAATCCACAGGTCGTTCTTTGGCTGGTGGGTCGCCTGGACCCTGGCAAGGATTGGGGATCTCTGGAAGATCGTGTAAAAGTGATCGAATTCGTCCCTTGGCGAAAATTGAATGCAATCCAGGCCAGCTTCGATATAAACTTGGCACCTCTGCAAATTGATAATCCATTTGGGCAGTCGAAAAGCGAGATCAAATATATCGAAGCCGCTTTGTTGCGCGTGCCTACCATCGCCAGCCCAAGCGATGCCTACCGGTATGCCATCCAGGATGGTCAGAACGGTTATTTGAAGCGTTCAACTATGGAATGGGAGGCGTGCCTCGCAGAGCTGCTCAATAATTTCGTTTTGAGATCGGTCCTCGGAAAGCATGCCTACGAGGACGTGTTGAAGCATTACTATCCCACGTTGCGAGCAAACCAGCTGGTCGATACCCTCAATACAATTTGCGCTAACCGCTTCCGATTCCAATATCTTCCACCGGAGACTGATGCCGAAAGTAAGCCAGCTGGACCATTTTGGAGCTGCGCGGCTTTCGAACGTACCCCCACCCTCCTCCAGCGTGGGGTGTACACTTTAAAACATAGGAATATTCAAACCTTATTGAAACAGATCTGGATCTTCATCCGCCGCTTTGTTTCGCCTTTGTTCCCATTCCCAAATCCACCCTAAAGGACTGTATATGTTGCTCTTTCATGGAAAAAAAGTCTGCTTTATCGGCGCCCATCCCGATGATATCGAGCTGGGCTGTGGTGCATTCATCTCCAATATCCTGGGAAAAACCGATATCCTGTGTGTCACTCTCTCGGACAACCAGAAGAATCCCTCCCTCAAACACCTGGCCGAGGAGCATCAGCGCAGTATGGCCGTCCTGGGTGTACCGCCTGACCACGTCAGGCTGGAATCATTTGTCACCCGCCGCTTCCCCGAGCTGCGCCAGGAGATCCTCGAATATCTCTACCAGCTTAATCGTGAGTACTGCCCGGATATTGTCATTACCCACACCAGAGCCGATATCCACCAGGATCACCAGCAGACTACCGAGGAGGTGCTGCGCGCTTTTCGCGGCATAACGGTCCTAGGCTTCGACGCCCTGCGCAGCAGCTATGGGTTCTTCCCCCACTTCCTGGCCGAGGTGCAAGACGCGGATGTCGAGCGCAAGATCAAAGCCCTGGCTGAATACACCACCTACAATGAAAAGTATTATTTCAGCGCAAATGTCCTACGTTCTACCCTCATCCGCCACGGCGCATTGGCAGAGCTTCCATATGCCGAAGGTTTCGATATCCTGCGCATCGTCGGGCAGTTCGACGCGCTTTGATCCTTATCAGCTTTGTTAGTGACCTGGTCAATGCTTCGTCCGTAAAAACACCCAAAAATAGGTTATAATTCAGTCGTTGAATTTCAATGACTGAATTTTGAAATCTGAGAACCCTGATTACCTGTACTTGCTTGTAACCATCGATGGCAGAAAACCCCGAAGCCACCCGCGAAATGATCCTTCTCGAGCAGATCGAGAACAACCCTAATGTAACCCAGGCCTCTCTGGCCACCCAGCTTGGTGTGGCAGTTGGGACGGTTAACTGGCACATTAAGCGTATGATCGCCAAGGGGTATGTCAAAGTAAAGCGAGCTGAAAGGCGCAAACTACGCTATATCATCACCCCAGAGGGTATCTCCTTTCGGGCTCACCTGACCATCGATTATATTGAGCAATCCTTCCTGCTATACCGCAATATTCGCCAGCGGGTGCGCGAACTTTTAGTGGAAGTCAGGCACACCGGTTATGATCAAGTTCACATCACGACCATAACCAGCCCGGAAGACACAAATACCTCCAGCCAGACCAATGACATTGTGGATATCTGCCGCCTGACCTGCCTTGAGCAGGGCATCAAGATCAACCCCGAACCATCTAACCCCACCCTGCTCGTGCAGGGTGTAAAGGTGAACCTTGTCATGGAGGAAAAGGTTTGAGCGAAGGAGAAGCTTATATGCAGCCAACACAGTTAAAACACATCGTCATCACCGGTGGAGCCGGGTTTATTGGCTCGCTCCTAACCGGTGAGCTGCTGCGCCTGGGCATGAAGGTCACCGTGATCGATGACCTGATCTTCGGTGGTGAATCCCTGATTGCGTACCTTTCCCATCCTAATTTTCGTTTCGCCAAGGCTAATGTAACCGAACCGCGCGCCATCCGCTCCAACCTGCCTTCTGATTGGGAAAAACCGACCGCCCTTGTCCACCTGGCTGCTATTGTGGGTTTCCCGGCCTGCCAGTCTGTCGGGCGGCAGGTAGCCTGGCGTTATAACGTCGAGGCGACCGAGCGGGTGTACGACCAGGCTGTCCAGCTGGGGGTGAACCGCTTCGTATTCGCCTCCACCTACAGCAATTATGGCCTCTCACCCGATGGCAAACCCGTCACTGAAGATACAACCCTCACTCCTCAATCACTCTACGCCGAAACCAAGATCGCTGCGGAACGCTTCCTCCTCGCTCAAGGCAGCACCACCTGCACGCCATTAATCTATCGCCTGGCCACCCTCTACGGTCTCTCACCCCGTCCACGCTTTGATCTGATTATTAACCAATTTGTGCTCGAAGCCTGGACCAAACGTGAGCTGCTCATCTATCAGCGTGGTTATTCAAGGTCCTTCGTCCATATTCATGATGCAGTGCGCGGCTTCATCCTCGGTTTGCAAGCCCCGGAAGACAGGGTGCGTTGCCAGATCTATAACCTGGGCTCTGAAAGTGGCAATTACACCAAGGACCAAATCGTCGAGCTGGTGTTGAAACGTATGCCCGAAACGGTGGTCACATATAAAGATATGACTTTCGGCGGAGACATGAGAGATATTACCGTCTCCTTTGAGAAAATTCAACACGACCTGGGTTTCCAAACCCGCCTCACCCCGGATGATGGCATTCGCGAGGTGCTGCATGCCGTCCGCACCGGGCTGATCAGCAACCCTCACGATTCTCGCTATCGTAATGCCCAATTTATCGTCCAGTGAGGGTTCTGCAAGGAGAAACGATGGAAGTAAAATCTAATCCAAAATTCTGGCAAGCTAAACGCATCTGCGTCACCGGTGGAGCAGGCTTCTTGGGATCGTTCATCCAGGAAGGCCTGGCTCGCCGCGGCGCTACGGATGTGTATATTCCGCTCATCGAGGAATATGATCTGGTCAACTCCCAGGATATCCAGCGAATGCTGGATGTCAGCCATCCGGATATCATCATTCACCTGGCAGCCCTGGCGGGTGGTATCGGTGCCAACCGGGCGCGCCCAGCCGATTTCTTCTACATCAACCTGATGATGGGCGTGCAGCTGATGCACGAAGCCTGGAAGCGTGGGGTGAGTAAATTCGTCGCCATTGGCACGGTGTGCGCCTACCCAAAGTTCACCCCAGTTCCCTTCCAGGAAGCCAACCTATGGGAAGGATACCCCGAGGAAACCAATGCTCCGTATGGGCTGGCCAAGAAAATGCTGCTCGTCCAGGCCCAAGCTTACCGTCAGCAATATGGCTTCAATGCCATCTACTTGCTGCCTGTAAATCTCTACGGCCCAAGGGATAACTTCAACCTTGAAACTTCGCATGTCATTCCCGCGCTAATCCGCAAGTGTCTCGAAGCTCAGGAGCACGGCCAAAAGGAAGTCGTCTTATGGGGAGATGGCTCGCCCACTCGTGAATTCCTCTATGCCGGTGATGCCGCCGATGGCATCCTGACCGCCGCCGAGTTCTATAACGGCAGTGAGCCAGTCAACATCGGCTCCGGCCAGGAGGTCAGCATCAAGGACCTGGCCCAGCAGATTGCCCGCCTCACCAGCTATGAAGGCCGTCTGGTGTGGGACACTTCCAAGCCGAACGGCCAACCGCGCCGCGCCTTGGATACTTCCCGTGCGGCTGATTACTTCGGCTGGCGTGCACACACACCCTTCGAGCAGGGCTTACGCCAGACAATCGAGTGGTACCGCCAAAACCGCAAAGCTTAGTCTGCTCATCATGACCACCGACCAGCTCTCGAAAGCAAACCCCGAAGTGACTTTCCTGCGCCCCACGCGCGGCCTGGCCGCTTTAAATATAAAGGATCTATGGGTTTACCGCGAACTGGTACTCTTCCTCAGCTGGCGCGATATCCTGGTGCGCTATAAGCAAACCGTGCTGGGGGCAGCTTGGGCGGTCATCCAGCCAGTCATCCAGATGATCGTTTTCACCCTGATTTTCTCCAATGCAGCTGGTTTTTCATCAGAAGGCGTGCCTTATCCGATATTCAATTATGCTGCCCTGCTCCCCTGGGGTTTGTTCTCCAAGGCCATGAATGACGCTGGCCGCTCTCTGGTTACTAACCGCAACATGATAACCAAGATATATTTCCCGCGCCTCACCATCCCGGTGGCATCTGTACTGGCTGGCCTGGTGGATTTTGGGATCGGCCTGGTCGTTTATATCGTGATCATCCTGGTATATACAATTGCCCCAAATGCCGGATATAACTACCAGGTCACTCCTGCCCTGCTGACCTTCCCTCTCTTCGTCATCCTGGCCGTCCTGGTCACGCTTGGGGTCAGCTTGTGGTTCTCTGCGATGAACGTGATTTACCGTGACGTGGGGCATATCCTGCCCTTCCTGACCCAAATCTGGTTTTTCCTGACCCCCATCGTTTATTCTGCCTCCGCCATCTCCAGCAAATGGCAGGTACTGTATGCCCTGAACCCGCTCACCAGTGTGGTGGAGGGTTTCCGCTGGAGCCTGCTGGGCATCCAAAGCCTGCCCTGGCAGATCTGTGCCATCTCAGCTGGGGTGGGACTGCTGATCCTGGTCAGTGGGTTGTTTTACTTCCGCAACATGGAACGGACCTTCGCTGATGAGATCTAACGCATTCTTGATCTCACACCATTTTGGACGTGTCTGCCATGCATGATATTGCCATCCGCGTGGAAGACCTGGGAAAGCGCTACCGCATCGGCACTGCCCCCGAGCGCTACAAAACTTTGCGCGATTCAATCGTTGCCGGGGTAAATGCACCCATCCAGCGTTTGAAACGCGGCAAAGCGGTCACGTCCACTTCTGCTGAATCGGGCTCGATCTGGGCGTTGCGTAATGTCAGCTTCGAAGTGCCGCGTGGCAAGGTGCTTGGCATCGTCGGGCGCAATGGCGCCGGGAAGAGTACCTTGCTGAAAATTCTTTCGCGCGTTACCGAACCTACTGAAGGCAGCGCCGAGATCCATGGGCGGGTGGGTTCTCTGTTAGAAGTTGGCACCGGTTTCCACCCAGAGCTGACCGGCCGCGAGAACATCTACCTGAATGGTGCCATCTTGGGCATGAAACGGCTGGAAATTGACCGCAAATTCGATGAGATTGTCTCGTTCTCTGAAGTGGAGCAATTCATAGACACCCCGGTGAAACGCTATTCGAGTGGCATGTACCTGCGCTTGGCTTTCGCTGTGGCTGCCCACCTGGAGCCTGAAATCCTGGTGGTCGATGAAGTGCTGGCCGTTGGTGATGCAGAATTTCAGCGTAAGTGCATGGGTAAGATGAGTGATGTCGCCCAGGCAGGCCGGACGGTGCTGTTCGTCAGCCACAACATGTCCGCCGTCCTACGCCTGACTGAAGAAACGATGGTTTTGGATAAGGGTCAATTGACCTATCACGCCCCGACCCCCCAGGCAGTGGATTACTATATGTCAGCTGGCTTCAGTGGTACCGGCGAGCGCGTGTGGACAGCAGCAGAGATCCCCGCTGATGCCGCCCCATTTGTACCCTTCGCCCTTCGCTTGCGCGACCAGAACGCCAGGGTGGTGGATACGTTACGTTCAACCGAGCCTTTTACGGTCGAGGTCGAATACCACCTTGACCAGCCCATCACCGGCTTACGTGTGGGCATCTACCTGCTAACCATGCGTGGGGAATATGTCTTCACTTCCTTCGACCTGGACGACCCTGGTCAATTTGAAAAGCTCGGCGTACGCCCGGCAGGGCATTATCTCAGCCGCTGCACCATCCCGGCTGACACCTTGAATGAAGGTCGTTACGTATTGGCTGTCAATGCCAGCAGCTTCCGCATCAAGCGCTATTTCTGGGACGATCACGGGTTGGCCTTCACCGTGGATGCCACCGGCGCGCCTGGCAAGCACTGGCCTGAGCCACGTATGGGTCCAGTCCGCCCAGCCCTGGATTGGGTGATCGAGCGTCTATGAAACTGGTCAGCAAACAAGCTCTCAAAGGTCTGCTCGGAACCGTGCCCCTCACCGCTGAGGCATATTGGTATCTGCGCCAGCCTGGCAAGCCGGTTACTCCCGAGTTTACCCTCGACCGCCTCGAAGCTGCTATACCGGAGTGGTGTGGGCAGGTTTTGGGTTCCCAGCTTTACAATTCCAAGAGCCACTCCCAGCAAGCATATGGGAATAAGCGTATATTTATCTTTGCCACCCTGCGCTATTGGCTTGAGCATGCCACTGCTCTGGGCCTGGCTCTGGCGGGTCTCGGTCATTCGGTGACGTTATCATATCTCCCCTATGCCCGCTGGCAGGAGCCCATCGACGCCTTCAACCTGCGCCGCCAGAATGTTTATGCTGAGAATGTGCTGACGAAAGCTTCACCATTGCTTAAGGTCCTGCCGCTGCTAAACCAGTCTGGCAAATCCCGCATCCCTGAACCCCTGCAGCAAGTAATCAAGCTGGTCTCGTTACGCGATACGCAATACACCCTGCAAGTGGAGGATGTCAGCCTAGAGAGCAACCTGTATAAGCTCCGTTACCAGCGCAACAAGGCTGCTGCGATTGCAGCCTATTCCTACCTGCGCCGCCACAACCCTGATGTCATCATCCTGCCCAACGGCACCATCCTTGAGTTCGGCGTTTTGTTTCAAGTTGCCCACTACCTGGGTATTCCCACGGTAACTTACGAATTCGGTGAGCAACGCGAGCGTATCTGGCTGGCGCAAGACGCCGAGGTCATGCGCCAGGATACAATTAAATTATGGCAGAGCCGCCATGCGGATGCCCTCTCCGAAGATGAGCTGGAGCAGGTCCGCAAGCTGTTTGCCGCTCGCCAACGCGCCAGCCTATGGGAAAATTTTGCCCGCCGCTGGCAGGGTGTGCCTTCTGAGGGCGGCGCTAAGGTGCGCCAGGCTTTACACTTGGACGAACGCCCCATCGTACTTCTGGCGACCAACGTGCTGGGTGATAGCCTCACCCTGGGCCGCCAGGTGTTCAGCGATTCGATGACCGAATGGCTGCAGCGTACCGTGGGCTACTTCGCTTCCCATCCCGACGCCCAGCTGGTGGTGCGTATCCACCCCGGTGAGCTCATCACCCATGGCCCTTCCGTTGCCGATGTGGTCCACAAAGCCTTGCCGTCCATCCCCGAGAATATTCACCTCGTTCCCGCGGATGCCAGGGTGAACACATACGATATCGTGGAAATCGCCGACCTGGGGCTGGTCTATACCACCACGGTCGGCATGGAAATGGCCATGAGTGGAGTGCCGGTGATCGTGGTCGGGAACACCCATTATCGCCTCAAAGGTTTCACCCTTGACCCGCTCAGCTGGGAAGCCTATTTTGATCTCTTATCCAATGTCTTAACCGATCCTGGCCAATATCGCCTCTCCCAGCAACAGGTCGATCAAGCCTGGAGATACGCCTATCGGTTTTTCTTTGATTACCCGCAGCCCTTCCCTTGGCATCTCGTCCATTTCTGGCAGGATATCGAGACCTGGCCATTTTCCCGCCTGTTGAGCAGTGAGGGCTTCTCCGGATTCCAGAAGACCTTCAGTTATCTCGTCGGAAAGCCTATCCATTGGTGAGCTATGCTGTCTGACACCGAAGTCAAGCATCAGGTACGCGAGTTTTACGACCGGGTAGGTTGGCAGACCGAGAGTGACGGTTTTTACCAGAATGCCTCGTATGAAGATCTGCGCCCCGTCTCGCAGGAGTACATCCACAAGTGTCATCTACGTGTGCTGCGCCACCTGAACCTCCGTGGGCGCTATCTGATGGATGCGGGTTCAGGTCCTATTCAATATCCCGAGTACCTGGAATATTCCAAGGGCTACCAGTACCGGGTGTGTGCCGACATTTCCTTTGTCGCTCTGCAAGAAGCGCGTAAACGCATCAAGGCACATGGCTTGTTCGTCGTTTGTGATATCGCCAACCTGCCTTTTAAATCAGGTTGCTTAGATGGGCTGGTATCTCTCCACACCTTGCACCACCTGCCTGCCCAGGAACACGTGCAGGGGTATCAAGAGCTGCACCGCACCCTGGCTGAAAACGGAAAGGGTGTAATTGTCAACGGCTGGGACAATCCACCTCTCACCGTGCTTTTTAACTTCTGGATCCGCCTATACGAACGACTATACGCTAGATTTAAGCGCCAATCGAATGCCCCTGTCAGCCAGCAACCTTCAACAGGCAAGTCTGAAACCCTGCCCGGACGCGGCACCTTCGTGCGTAAAGAGAACGCGGCCTGGCTTCAAAAAGAGGTCGGCAGCCTGATGCCCATTTCGATCTGGTGTTGGCGGAGCGTGAACGTGCGTTTCCTGCGCACCTTTATCCATGCAAAATCGGGTGGAAAAACCTGGCTAAGGTTGATTTACTGGCTAGAAGAAGTTTTCCCCCACTTCCTGGGCCGCAACGGGCAATACCCGTTGGTCGAGCTGAGAAAATAATGAGTTCGTTGAGCAAGCTATTTACGGAGATCACATGAACTGGTCCGAACAAGTCGTCCTCGTCACCGGTGGTACCGGGTCTTTTGGGAAAAAATTCGTGCAAGCCATGTTGGCAGAATACCATCCCAGCAAGCTGATCGTCTTCAGCCGGGATGAGCTCAAGCAGCATGAGATGCGCGTTGCAGGCCTTGATCACCCTTCCCTGCGATATTTCATAGGCGACGTGCGTGATGTGGAGCGCCTGCGGCGAGCCATGCATGGGGTGGATATCGTCGTGCATGCCGCCGCCCTCAAACAGGTGCCAGCCTGCGAGTATAACCCCATGGAAGCCATCAAAACCAACATCCTGGGCAGCAGCAATGTGGTCGAGGCGGCCCTTGATGCTGGCGTAAAGAAAGTCCTGGCCCTCAGCACCGACAAAGCCGTCAATCCGGTGAATCTGTATGGCGCGACCAAGCTGGCTGCTGAAAAGCTGATTATCCAGAGCAATTCCTATGCCGGGGGCATGGCCACGCGTTTCAGCTGTGTGCGCTACGGCAATGTGGTCGGCTCGCGCGGCAGTGTGGTACCCATCTTCCTGCAGCAGCGTTCCGCCGGTAAGCTCACCGTCACCGATGAGCGCATGACCCGCTTCTGGCTGACCCTCGAGCAGGGAGTTCGCTTCGTTATTCTCTGCATCGAAAAGATGCATGGCGGTGAAGTATTCGTCCCAAAAATCCCCAGCATGAAGATCGTCGATCTGGCTAACGCGATTGCTCCGGGCACCAGCCTGGAGGTTGTGGGTATCCGTCCGGGCGAGAAGCTGCACGAGGTACTCATCTCTGAAGATGAGTCACGCTCGGCCGTAGAGATGCAGGATATGTACATTGTCCAGCCCAGCCCGAACGCCTGGTTTGGGCATGATTGGCAATCCGAAGGCTCAAGCCTGCCAGCGGGCTTCCGCTTTGGCAGTGATAACAACCCGCAGTGGTTAACCGTCAATCAGATTCGTGAGATGGTCGCTCCGTTTGAAGGGCGCCAGGTAAATGGCTATGTAGAAGAATAGGTGACATGCGCATTCTCATCACCGGGGCCAGTGGTCTGCTGGGTCTCAACCTGGCAATGGAAATCGCCCACCGGCACACCGTTTTTGGCACGGTTAGCCAACATCCCCTCAAAACCGATGCCTTCACGGTGCTCCAGACTGACCTCCTAGCCCCTGGCGCAGTGGAACGCCTGCTGGATGATACACAACCTGATTGGGTCATTCACTGCGCCGCACTGGCAAATCTAGATGCCTGCGAGACTGACCCCCTCCTGGCGCAACAGCTGAATAGCGAGCTCCCCCGTAAACTGGCAAGTCATGTCGCCAGGGGCGGAGCACAGCTATTGCACATCTCCACCGACGCGGTGTTCGATGGCCTGCGCGGGAATTATTCCGAGTTGGATGTGCCCTCACCGGTAGGTGTCTATTCCCGCACCAAGCTGGAAGGTGAGCAGGCTGTCGCTGAGGTGAACCCCGCTGCAATGATTGCCAGGGTGAACCTGTTTGGCTGGTCACTCCCCGGCAATCGTAGCCTGGCTGAGTTTTTCTTCAATAACCTGAGCCAGGGAAAACAGGTGATGGGCTTCACCGACATATGTTTCTGCCCGCTCCTGGCTAATGACATGGCAGATATATTCACCCACATGTTTGAAAAACGCCTGAGTGGCCTCTACCATGTAGTCAGCTCAGAATCGCTCAGCAAGTATGATTTTGGCGTTCGTCTGGCCCACCGCTTCGACCTCGACAGCCACCTGATCAATCCCACCTCTGTTTTCAAATCCGGCCTCAAAGCCGCCCGCTCGCCCAACCTGTCACTTAGCTCAGCCAGGGTGGCTGCAGCTCTGGGACATTCCCTCCCCCAGGTTTCCACAGGCTTGGATAGATTTTACACACTTTATCAACAGGGTTATCCACAGCACTTGCATACCCTGTCTTTGTGAGCTTGTTTTATTTTACTGATTGGAGCTACTATGGAAATCACAATCGGTTCCCATACCATCGGTTCGGACCATCCAACCTATTTCATCGCCGATATTGCCGCCAACCATGATGGCGATCTGGACAGGGCCAGGATGCTCATCCACCTCGCCAAAGAGGTGGGTGCTGATGCGGCCAAGTTCCAGAATTTCCGTGCTCCCAAGATCGTCTCGGATTACGGTTTCACCCACATGGATGGCCAGGTTTCTCACCAGGCGGCTTGGAAAAAGTCTGTTTTCCAGGTATATCGCGAAGCTTCCATCCCCTTCGAATGGACACCCATCCTCAAGCAGGCCTGTGACGAAGCAGGTATAGAATTCTTCTCTGCCCCCTACGATTTCGAAGCCATCGACATGCTCGACCAGTACGTGCAGATGTACAAGGCTGGTTCAGGTGAGATTGATTGGATCGAGGCCCTCGAGCGCATGGCTTCCAAAGGCAAGCCTTTCTTCGTGGCTACCGGGGCTTCTGATATCGGTGAGGTGCAGCGGGCGGTGCATGCAATATTGAAGATTAATCCCCAGCTGGTGCTGATGCAGTGCAACACCAATTACACTGCCAGGCCTTCTAATTATGACCACCTGCACTTGAATGTGCTAAAGACGTATGCCACGATATTCCCGCAGGTTATTCTGGGTCTGTCGGACCATACTCACGCCCTTGCCCCTGTGCTGGGTGCAGTCACCCTGGGGGCGCGCGTCATCGAGCGCCACTTCACCGACTCCAACGACCGACAGGGCCCGGACCATAAGTTCGCCATGAACCCGCAAAAATGGGCCTACATGGTAGAGGAGACCCGCCTGCTTGAGCGTTGCCTGGGAAGCTCCGATAAGTTCGTGGCAGGCAATGAGCATGAAACAGCCGTCATCCAGAGGCGCTGCTTACGTGCTGCCCGAGAAGTCAAGGCTGGCGAGACCTTTACGCGTGAGATGATTGATGTCTTGCGCCCCGCCACCCCCGGGGCGATCACACCCGACCAGATCACCCTCGTGACCGGCAAGCGGGCGTTGGTTGACTTCCCTCTGGGGAAAGAAATCCGCTGGACCGATCTGGGTGATTGATCCTGTAGCAAACGGTTGAATAACTTTGGCTCGTGTCCTCTATTTCTCACGGGATTACACCACCCACGACCATCGCTTCCTGACTGCCCTGTCAAAGACCGAGCATAAGGTTTTTTTCTTGCGCCTGGAAGGAAGCGGACCTGTGTTGGAATACCGCCCACTGCCGCCTGGGATTGAGGCGGTGGAATGGGCCGGCGGGAAAAAGCCCGCAAAATTAGGTGATGGGCTGCACCTGCTCAATGACCTGCGCCGGGTGATTCGCCAGGTCAAGCCGGATCTGATTCATGCCGGCCCTATTCAGCGTGCAGCCTTCCTGGCAGCCCTGGCCGGGTTTCATCCACTGGTTAGCATGTCGTGGGGCTATGACCTGCTCCACGATGCGAAATTAAATATTGCTTTGAAATGGGCCACCAGGTATACCCTTCACCGCAGCGATGCTTTCGTGGGCGATTGTGACACTATCCGTAATCTGGCAATTTCATATGGCATGCAGCCCAAACGCATTGTCACCTTCCCCTGGGGCATCGATTTGCAGCACTTCACCTTTCAACCGCGTGAAAACCCAAACAGATCACCGTTCAAGCTGCTTTCCACCCGTTCATGGGAGCCAATCTACGGCATCGATGTGATTGCCCGTGCCTTCAGCCTGGCGCTGAAAAAGCGTCACGATCTCCAGCTCACTTTGCTGGGAGGTGGATCACAATATGCCCCCATCCGCCAGATCTTGCTGGTGGGAGCGGCTTTTAATCAGGTCACCTTCCCTGGCCAGGCGCCCCATTCTGATTTGCCCGCCTATTATCACCAGGCCGACCTATATATCAGCGCTTCCCACAGCGATGGCACGTCTATCTCGCTGCTGGAAGCCTTCGCCACCGGAACCCCTGCCATCGTCCCCGATATCCCAGGCAACCGTGAGTGGGTCATCCCAGGGGAGAACGGTTGGCTGTTCCCTGATGGAGATGCTGAGGCCTTAGCTTCTGCCATATTGTTGGCCGTCGAGCAACGCCAGCGCCTACCAGAGATGGGACGTAAAGCCCGCCAGCTGGCTGAAGAGCGGGCTGACTGGCAAAAGAACTTCCCCCAGCTTGAGAAAGCTTACCAGCTGGCTCTAGCATAAGCTGCCTTCAATAATCATTCACCCTACCCAACCATGCATAAAATCGCCATCATCCAGGCCCGTATGTCCTCGTCCCGCTTGCCAGGTAAGGTCCTCAAAGATATTGCTGGCCGTCCCATGCTCCAGCATGTCATTGAACGCAGCATGCGCGCTCGCCTGGTCGATGGGATCGTCGTCGCCACTACGCTTGATCCATCCGATGACGAGCTGGCTCAATTTTGTCATCGCCTGGGCATCTCTTGTTTCCGCGGCAGCCTGCCGGATGTGCTCGACCGGTATTATCAGGCAGCCCGTCAGTACCACGCCGATGTCATCATTCGCCTGACCGCTGATTGCCCATTGATCGATCCCGACGTGCTCGACCTGACCGTGAAAGCTTTTTGGGGTGCAGAATTATCACAACCGCTGGCTGGCCCGCTTACCAAGCAGCACGCTTTCGATTTCGCTGCCAACCGCCTGCCACCTCCCTGGAAGCGGACGATTCCCATCGGCCTGGACGTGGAGGTGTGTTCCTTCACAGCCCTTGAAAAAGCTTGGCATCAAGCTGACCAGCCTTACCATCGTGAGCACGTGATGCCATCTATGTATGAAGGCGTGGTCTTTCCCCTGTCTGATTCATCAAAACAGTCGGAGTGGTATGTAGACAGCGGCCAGACGCCACACGGCTCAAAGGTGGCCCTGCTTAACCACGCACCCGATCTGGGCAGTTTACGCTGGACAGTCGATACCCCCGCCGACCTGGAGTTCGTCCGACAGGTGTACGCCAACTATGGAGCTTACCAGGTCTTCGGCTGGCAGGATGTATTAGCCCTCCTGAAAGCTGAACCTGAGCTGGCGATGATTAATGCCGGCGTAGCCCACAATACCGCCTTTGATGTTGACCAGCGTACTGCGCGATACTAGCCGGCCATATGCCCTCCACTGATCCCTTCCTCACTATCTTCACAGCCCCCAAGCCTTTCACCGAACCGCATATCAGCCTGATCCAGCGTAATGCCATCCAATCCTGGCTGCACCTTGGGGATGAGGTGGACGTGCTCCTGGTCGGTGATGAGCCGGGGATGGCTGAGTTTGCTGCCGAAGCAGGCCTCCTGCACCTGCCAAATGTTACCCGCAATCAATTAGGCACCCCTCTGGTCAGCTCGATCTTTTCGCTGGCACGCCAAGCCAGCACCTCACCGTTATTGGCCTATGTCAATGCCGACGTCCTGCTCACCCCGCAAATCCTGGACATTGCCCGGCAGGTATACTGCCAGGCCAAACAGTTCCTCATCGTCGGCCAGCGCTATGATCTGGACGTGCAGCAGCCACTCGAGTTCAACGCCGGTTGGGAGGTTCAATTGCAGGATGAATTGCAGCGACGGGGCCGGCTGCACCCACCTGCTGGCAGCGATTATTTCATTTTCCCGCGCACGTGCTTTACTGACCTGCCTTCCTTTTCAATCGGCCGGGCCGGGTGGGATAACTGGATGATCTACAACGCCCGCCTGCAACATATGCCCGTTGTCGATGCTACAGCCTCCATCCCGGTGATCCACCAGGATCATGATTATTCGCATCTCCCCAACGGCCAGCCCCATTATCGCCTGCCCGAATCATCGGAGAATACCCGCCTGGCAGGTGGCCGGCGCTCCATCTTCCACCTGGAAGATGCCGACTATAGTCTCCAGGATGGCCAGCTGAAGCGTATTCCCCTGCGTGGCCGTAAGTTGCTTCGCCAGGTCGAGACTTATCCCCTGCTTGAGCTGCACTCGCGCTTCCTGGCAGATATCAGCTTTGCCGTCTTTCATCCGGTGAAAGCCTGGAAAGAATTTCGCGGTCGCCTGGCCTACAAGCTCAGCCACTCACATCCAACTCATGCCTGAAATCGTCCAGCATTGCCCCTTGTGTGGATCAGCCACTCATTCACCCTTCGATGAACGCCACTTTCGCGGCTATAGAGTGATCAACGTGATCTGCCAGTCCTGTGGACTGGTTTACCAGTCCCCTCGTATGGATGAAGCTGAAAGCCAGGCCTTTTACCAGGCTGAGTACCGCCTGCTCTATCAGGGCCAGGAAGGGCCCAACACCAAAGACCTCAAGGTCCAATCGCAGCGGGCAGAGGTGACCCTGGAATTCATCCAGCCGCATATCAAATCGGCTTCACGCCTGCTCGACATTGGTTGCTCGAGCGGGTTGCTGCTGCAAAAATTCTCGGCATACTTTCATGCCAGTGCCTGGGGAATCGAACCCGGCGATATGTACCGCCAGTATGCGCAACTGGCCGGGCTGGAAGTATTCACCTCACTGGATGAGCTTAAACAGGCAGGGTCGCCGCCATTTTCACTGGTCAGCATGATGCATGTATTGGAACATCTGCCCGACCCCGTGGGTTACCTGGCTGACCTCCGTCTACACCGGCTTGAGCAAGACGGCTGGCTTCTCCTGGAAGTCCCTAACCTGTACGCCCATGACAGCTTTGAAGTAGCCCACCTGGTCTCCTACAGTCCGCATACCCTGAAACAGGTGGTTGAAAAAGCTGGTTACCGGGTGGCAGCGCTTCGCAAGCATGGTCAGCCGCGCTCAAAACAACTCCCTTTATATATCACACTGCTGGCAATCCCCAGCCCGGTATCCACTTACAAGCTTAAACCAGAACACTATGTCCACCTGCGCCGCCAATGGGGATTTTTTAGGCGTAGGTTGGTCCAACGCATCTTCCCTTACCAGGCCTGGTTGCCAGTGGAATAACCAAGAGTCAATTATGCCCAGAATTGGTATCAACCCGAATCGTGGTCAACAAAGCCAGTACAGCCCTTCCCGAATCACCCTGGCCATGCTGACCTACCTGCCTAACCAGGCTGGTTATTTTGCTGAGCGCCTGGCGGTCACCCGCCTGAGCCTGGACAGTCTGATTGCCAACACCCCAAAGCCATATGATTTGATCGTTTTTGATAACGGTAGTTGCCCTGAGCTTGTTAGCTATCTTTGCCAGCTGCGCGACAGCGGACAAATAACTTTCCTGATCCTATCCAGCGAGAATATCGGCAAGATCAGCGCCCTGCAGGTCATCTTTCGGGCTGCTCCAGGGGAGATCGTGGCCTACAGCGATGACGATGTGTTCTTCCTGCCAGGTTGGCTGGAAAGCCACCTAAAAATCATGGAAACTTACCCTCAGGTTGGCCTGGTGACCGGTTTTTACATCCGCTCCCACCTGCGTTATGCCACTCAGACTATCGAAGCTTTTGCCACGCAGCCTGACGTGCAGGTTGAGCGCGGCTTCCTCATCCCGCCTGAGCTGGAACAGCATTACATCGCTAACATGGGTCGCACAGCCGAGTCATACCAACAGGAGGTTAGCGGTCTGCAGGATATCAGGCTCACCTACAAAGGCCTGACCACGCTGGCTTCGGCTGGGCACCACCAGTTTATCGCCCCGCGCCAGCTCATGCTCAGCATACTTCCAGGCTGGGACACCAATTTGATGGGCCGCATGGTTGAGCTTGAAAATGCTGTAGACCAGCGTGGCTACCTGCGCTTGAGCACCATGAACCCGGTCACTCGCCTGTTGGGGAATGTGATCAGCACTGAAAACGCCGGTGAAGCGCAGCGCCTGGGGTTAGCTACCCAGGCTGGGCAAGTATCGAAACCTCCCACTGGGTTAGCAAGCCGTCTGCTAAAATTCCCGCTCGTCAGGCGCCTGGCCCTCGGGATGTATAATCGTCTTCATCTGCTGATTAACTCATGAGATACCTGATTGCCGGTTTTGGCTCGATTGGTCGACGACACTTTCGCAACCTCCTAACACTGGACGAGCGCGATATTGTCATTTACCATACCCACCACTCCACCCTACCAGACGATGAGCTGCAAGGCTTTCCTGTCGAAAGCGACCTGCGCGCCGCACTGGCTCACCAGCCTAATGCGGTCATCATCGCCAATCCCACCGCCATGCACCTGGAGGTCGCCATCCCGGCTGCCCAGTATGGCTGCCACTTGCTGATCGAAAAGCCCATTTCACATTCATTAGCTCGCCTCGACAATCTGGAGCAGGCTGTCCAGGATAACCATTGCCAGGTGCTGGTTGGGTTCCAGTTCCGCTTCCATCCTGGCCTTCGTACAATGAAAAAGCTCCTGGATGAAGGGACGATTGGCATACCCTTATCGGTTCGCGCCAGCTGGGGAGAGTATCTACCCGGTTGGCACCCCTGGGAAGATCACACCCAGGGGTATGCAGCCCGAGCAGAGCTGGGTGGAGGTGTGGTGCTCACCCTGTCGCATCCACTGGATTATTTAAGCTGGTTGTTGGGAGAAGTTGCATCCGTGTTTGCCTTCACCAGCCGCCAGGGTTTACAGCTCCCCGTAGAAGATTCCGCCGAGATCGCCTTGCGCTTCAAAAATGGCACGATTGGCAGCCTCCACCTGGATTACCTTCAACGCCCAGCCTCCCATACCCTGGAAATCATCGGCTCACTGGGCACGCTCCGCTGGGACAATGCCGATGGGATTGTCCGCATGGGCAAAGTTACCATGAACAACAATGCCGTCGCCACGCAGGAATTCTACCCCCCCGAAGGTTTTGAGCGTAACAGCATGTTCCTGGATGAGCTGCGTAACTTCCAGGATATGATCCACGGTAGAGCCCAGCCGCTGTGCACACTGAAAGATGGCAAAGTGGCACTCCGCCTGGCCCTGGCTGCCCTGCAGGAGCAGCTGGTCAACTTTGAATAAGCCTGACTCAACCTTCTGAGTGCGTAATAGATAATCAATCCTTCCCACCAATAACCGAGATAGTGGAAACCCTATGAAACAAGACAGTATCATGCACAAGTTCGACCTGACCGGCAAAGTTGCGGTTGTCACCGGTGGACCTGGCCTGCTCGGCAGGGAATTCTGCCGCACGTTGGCGGAAGCGGGTGCCCGCGTGGTAGTTACTGATATTAATGCCAGTGCGGTTAATGCCCTGGCCACTCAATTAATCGAGGCTGGCTATCATTGCCTGGGTGTAGCCACCGATGTTACCCAGCCCGAGTCGGTTCAGAACCTGGTGGAGGAAACCCTGGCCAGCTTCGGTCGGCTGGATATCCTCGTAAATTCGGCTGCTCTCGATCCCAAGTTCGACTCTGCAGCACTGGACGAGATGGCGAAACAGGGGGCAGTTTCTGGCGCATTTGAAGAATACCCCCTGGAGCAGTGGAAAGCCGGCGTAGACGTCAACCTGACTGGCATGTTTCTGTGCTGCCAGGCGGCGGTCAAGCCCATGCTATCCCAGGGCAAACAGGGTTCCATCATCAATATCTGCTCCACTTACGGCCTGGTCGCTCCCGACCAGCGCATCTACCAGCGCGATGGCCGACAGACCTTGTTCAAGCCGGTATATTACTCAGTCACCAAAGCCGGTGTATTGGGGCTCACCCGCTATCTTGCAGCCTACTATGCCGGAACAGATATCCGCGTTAATGCCCTCACACCAGGTGGCATTTTCAACGCTCACGATGAGACCTTTTTGAAAGCCTATACAGCCCGGGCAGTCATGGGCCGCATGGCAAATAAAGATGAGATGAACGGCGCTTTGCTTTTCCTGGCTTCGGAGGCCTCCTCATATATGACCGGCTCCAACTTGGTGGTCGATGGCGGCTGGACTGCCTGGTAGCCCGGTATCAGTGAGAATCCCATGGAAATCCTAGTCCTAATTCCTGCTCGAGGTGGCTCAAAGAGCATCCCGCGTAAAAATATTAAGCTGCTCGCCGGTTACCCGCTTTTGGCTTACTCCATCGCCACTGCGCTTCACAGTCAGCTGGTCACCCGCACCATCGTCTCCACCGACGATGAGGAGATCGCTCGCATCGCCCAGCACTATGGGGCTGAGGCACCCTTCCTGCGCCCGCCTGAGTTTGCCCTCGATGGCACTACCGACCTGCCCGTCTTCACCCATGCTCTGGAGTGGCTGTCAGAGAATGAATCCTACCAGCCGGATATCCTGGTGCAGCTGCGCCCCACCTCTCCCATCCGCCCGCCCGAGATTGTCGACCAGGCTGTGCAGATCCTGCTGGATCACCCCCATTCCGATTCGGTGCGCGGCGTTATTCCATCCGGTCAGAATCCCTTCAAGATGTGGCAGATCAATGATGTAGGCCACATGACACCCCTGCTCAGCCTGCCAGGTGTGCCTGAGCCATTCAATGCCCCTCGCCAGGAGTTGCCCCAAACCTTCTGGCAAACTGGCCATATCGACGCCATCCGTCTTGCAACCATCCTGAAAAAGAATTCCCTCAGCGGTGAAGTAATCTACCCGTTGCTAATTGACCCGCGCTACGCGGTCGACATCGATACCCAGCGTGATTGGCAGCGTGCGGAGTGGATCATCACCCAGGCCCAGCTGCCCATGGTTCATCCAGGCCATGGCCGGCGCCCCTTACCCAAGCCGGTAGACTTGCTGGTCTTAGATTTTGACGGTGTGATGACGGATGATCGGGTGTGGGTCGACCAGACTGGGCATGAAACGGTAGTTGCCAACCGCCGCGACGGCATGGGTATCTCGCTGATGCACAGAGCGGGCATTCCGATGATTGTGCTCTCTACTGAGCCCAACCCGGTGGTAGCTGCTCGCTGCCGCAAGCTAAACTTACCGTTCATCCAGGGGCTGTCGGATAAAGCAACCACCCTGCAACAGGTACTTCACGAACGCCAGGTAGACCCGGCCCACGTGGTGTATCTCGGCAATGATGTCAACGACCTGCCGTGTTTCCCGCTAGTTGGTTGTGCGGTGGTCGTTGCCGATGCACATCCTGATGTCATCCCCCATGCCGATCTTGTGCTTACCACGCCAGGTGGAGCAGGCGCGGTACGGGAGTTATGTGATCGCATATTAAATGACCTGCGGCAGGTATAGTTACCTTCTTCCTTAACAATAGATGATTTGTTTATATAGAAAGGTAAAACATCATGGCAAGTGAACTTATTATCGGAAATCGAAAAGTCGGGGAAGGGCATCCAACCTACATCGTCGCTGAAATCGGCATCAACCATAATGGCAGCCTCGAAATCGCTAAATCATTGATTGACGTGGCGGTTAAAACCGGTGTGGATGCCATCAAGCTGCAGAAACGCACTCCTGAATTGTGCGTGCCTCCCGACCAGCAGCAGCATATGCGCGAGACCCCCTGGGGGTATATCTCTTACCTGGATTACCGCTATAAGCTCGAGTTTGGGTTAAACGAATACCAGGAGATCGACCGTTATTGCAGGCAGAAGAACATTCCCTGGTTCGCTTCGGTGTGGGATGAGCCTTCAGTGGATTTCCTCAAGCAGTTCAATCCCGTCTGTTTCAAGATTCCCTCCGCCTCCCTGACGGATAAGGGCTTGCTCCTGCATGTACGCGAAACAGGCGCACCCGTCATCTTATCTACCGGCATGTCGACCATGCAGCAGATCAGAGCAGCAGTGAAAACATTGGGGGAAGATAAATTGCTCATCACCCATGCTACCAGCACCTACCCCTGCGACCCGGCTGAGCTTAATCTAAAGATGATCCGCACCCTTACAAAGACATTTAATTGTCCCATCGGTTATTCTGGCCATGAAGTTGGCCTGATCCCCACCGTAGTGGCAGTTTCCATGGGCGCTTGCCTGGTCGAGCGTCATATCACCCTCGATCGTGCCATGTGGGGCAGCGACCAGGCTGCCTCGGTCGAGCCGGGTGGCATGGAACGCCTGGTGAAATACATCCGCGTCACCGAGCAATCCATGGGTGATGGGGTCAAACGGGTCTATGACAGCGAGGTGCCCTCCTTACGCAGGTTGCGCAGGGTGAAGGACTAGCATTTCGTTTGGTTTAATTGCTAACCTGGCACTAATTATCACTCGAATAATATCAGGTAATTTAAACCTGGTAGTCACTCCCACCAGTCTTTTTCACTCATGCCCAAAATTGAACAGATCAGCAAGATTATAAGCGAACGCTTCAGGCGCCTGAGCCATAATGTTCAGGTGCATCGCTTTGCTACCCAGGTCAGTAAAGCTGGTAAACCTGATCCTCAGGCAAAACCGGTCATCTTCTTCAACGCTTCCACCCGCCTGGTGGGAGTCAGCCTTAACGCTGGTTTTTCCTTGCTTACTTCCTGGGCACTTCGCCTCCAGAAAGTACCGGTGGTTCAGTTCGTCTGCCAGGCGGGCATGAGCCGTTGTGTCTTGGGCACTGACCGGAATGATTTCGATAAGCTTCCTCCCTGTAAAGCGTGCATCTCCCAATCACGCTGGCTATATTCCACGATCTTGGCGGTCCCATTTTCCTTCCAGGAAGATAGCAAGCTAAGTGACTCAATCAGCAGTCTCCCACTGGAAGGATTGATGGGCTTCTCAACGCCGCTGCCACCAGCTGCGCAAGAGACTGGCCCTGTTCTAGCGTTCATCCCCCTCGGTCAGCTGGTGCTCCCCTCCATCCGCTGGGTGCTGCGCCGTCACCACCTGCTGGATGATGAGCCAACCCGCTTTCTTTACCGCCAATACATCCTTTCCGCTTATCACCTCGCTCAAAGGTTCTCCCTCCTGCTTGCTCAAACCAATCCCCAGGCGGTGATACTGTTTAACGGCCAGTTTTTCCCTGAAGCCACTGCCCGTTGGGTCGCCCTGCAGCATGGTATCCGTAGCATCACGCATGAAGTGGGCTTACAACCCTTCAGTGCCTTTTTTACCACCGGTGAAGCCACAGCTTACCCGTTGCACGTAGCGGATGACTTTGAACTGAGCGAGACTCAGAATGAGCGCCTGGATGCCTACCTCTCCCAGCGCTTCCAGGGTGCATTCAGCATGGCAGGTGTGCGCTTCTGGCCAGAGATGAAAGGCCTTGACGAAGATTTTCTCAAAAAAGCTTCAGGGTTTAAACAGATTGTTCCCGTCTTTACCAATGTCATCTTCGATACCAGCCAGCCCCACTCCAATATCGTCTTTCCTCACATGTTCGCCTGGCTTGACCTGGTCTTGGAAGCTGTCCGTGCCCACCCAGAGACTTTGTTCGTGTTGCGCGCCCACCCCGACGAGGTCCGCCCTGGGAAGGCCAGCCAGGAAAGCGTCAACCAGTGGGTCGCAGCATGCCATGCGGATGCGTTATCCAATCTCATTTTTATTGACTCCACCCAGCCCCTCAGCTCGTACGAGCTGATCCAGCGCTCAAAATTCGTGATGGTGTACAACTCCACCATCGGCCTGGAAGCTTCCATCATTGGCACACCGGTGCTGTGTGCCGGACGTGCCCGCTTCACCCAGCTTCCCACGGTCTTCTTCCCCACTACCCAGGCACAGTTCCAGCAGCAGCTCTCTGAATTTCTGGTTGCTGAGGCGATCTCTGTCCCAACTGAATTCAAACGCAACGCCCGCCGCTTCTTGTATTTTCAGCTCTACCGCTCATCGTTGCCATTCGGGGATTACCTTGAGGCCGATTCCCTGCCGGGGTTTGTCCATTTGCGCAAATTTCCGCTTCAAAAACTATCCGGTTTGGCTTCACCAACCATTCGCACCCTGCTGGATGGAATTCTGCGCGACAAAAATTTCCTGTTGGAAAATGACATTGATGGATTCGCCAATTAAGCAGAAACTCGGCTCTCCCCTGACTGACGAGATCCACATCCTCCCGGTCACCCTACTAGATGAGCACCAGCAGCAAGTTGAGGCATTGAAGCGTCTGGCTCGCTCCCTCGGGATTGGCCTGGGTTGGCATTACTTGCTGGATTGGACCTGGATACTTGAGAAGCTGGGTGATGTGCGTGGAAAACGCGTCCTGGACGCAGGGGCAGGTGAGGGTCTGCTGCAATGGTACCTGGCAGGTCAGGGAGCGGAAGTCATCAGCGTCGATCGCTCAAGCCGAGCTGAGTTATCCCTGCGATTCCGCGCTCGTTATCCAGTGAGTGGATTGACAGAGGTTGACCTGGCTTCTCCCGTTAGAGTGGCAAGGAAGAATTTCAAGGCCGCACAGAGCACAAAAAACAAGGCTGTCACACTAATCCGCAGCAGCGCAGGGGTGGTAAAAAGCGTCCTGCCAAAAAGTGAGCTAGGCAAGGTGGTCATCTATACCCAGGATTTATCCAGTATGCCGCTCATACCGGAAAACTCGATCGATGCAGTGGTCGCTGTATCTGCCCTGGAGCATAATTCACCTTCCGGGTTGTCAAAGGTAGTTATTGAGCTTTTTCGCGTGCTCAAACCTGGCGGAATCATATTAGCTACACTGGGAGCGGCACGAGACCAGGACTGGTTTCACGAGCCATCCAAGGGTTGGTGCTACACCGCTACCAGTCTGTGTAATTATTTCGACCTACCTACATCCATGCCTACCAATTATGCTGACTATGATGCGCTTATGAGCGCATTAATAAGCTGCTCAGAACTGCGTGATAATCTGGCAAGCTTCTACTTCACCTCAGGTAATAATGGTATGCCGTGGGGTAAATGGGACCCCCAGTACCAGCCTGTTGGCGTCTGTAAGATTAAATAACCTCGCGATACGGATATGACTGTCTCCATTGTCATTCGTGCCTGCAATGAAGAGCAGCACATCGGTAAATTATTAGATGGCATCGCCCACCAGTCGATCCAGGACGTTGAGACGATCCTGGTCGATTCCGGCTCCACCGACCACACCCTTGAAATCGCCGCTGCTTACCCGGTGCAGGTGGTACACATCCAACCCGACGAATTCACCTTCGGTTATTCACTGAACCGTGGTATCAGCGAGTCGCACGGGGAATACATCGTGATTGCCAGTGCCCATATCTACCCCGTCTATCCCGATTGGCTGGAATGCCTGCTGAAACCCTTCACCGACCCTCAGGTAGCGCTGACGTACGGTAAACAGCGCGGTAATGCATGCAACAAATTCTCCGAGCAGCAAATCTTTCATCACTGGTACCCCGAGCATTCCCAACCGCACCAACCCTACCCCTTTTGCAACAACGCCAACGCAGCCATCCGGCGCTCAGTCTGGCAGAGCCATCACTATGATGAAACCTTACCCGGACTGGAAGACCTGGCTTGGGCACACCAAATTATGGCGCAAGGGCATGCCATCAGTTATACAGCCGAGGCCGAGGTGGTACATATCCACGACGAAACCCCCACTGCCGTCTATAACCGCTACCGTCGTGAAGCCATGGCTTTTAAACGTCTATTCCCCCAGGAACGTTATAACCTGTGGAACCTGGCGCACAACCTGGTCACCAACATCACCAGCGATGCCCGCCAGGCGGCCCACCAGAAAAAATTGGCTTCTCACTTTGCTGAAATCTGCTGGTTCCGTTGGATGCAGTTCTGGGGCACCTACAGAGGCTACCGGCAATCAGGTCCGCTCACCTGGCAGCTCCGCCAGACTTTTTATTATCCCCGCATGACCGGTTTTCCACCTGCCAGCCTCAGCCGCCAGGTGGCACCCATCCCCTATACCTCGAATATAAATAACCCTGCTGAGGAGAAGTAAGATGCCGAAAATCATCGCCCTGGTTCCCATGCGCCACCATTCGCAGCGCGTGCCTGGCAAGAACTTCCGCCCCCTGGCTGGCATGCCCCTTTTCCACCACATTATCGGTTCGCTGCTTGCTTGCCCGGAGATTGCTCAGGTGGTGGTCGATACCGACAGCCCGCCAATCATGGAAGGGCTAAAACAGCATTTCCCATCCGTGGTAGTCTTGGAGCGCCCCGAGCACCTTCGTGGCGATGCGGTTTCGATGAATGAAATCCTCCTGTATGACACTTCCCGGGCGGAAGCCGATTTTTACCTGCAAACCCATTCCACCAACCCTTTGTTGCAGCCTGCCACGCTCTCGCGCGCTGTCCAGTCACTATTGGCGCACTCACCAGAGTACGATTCGCTCTTCTCGGTCACCCGCCGACAGGTCCGCCTGTGGGACCAGCTTGGGCGGGCCATCAATCACAACCCTGCCATCCTCCTGCAAACCCAGGATTTACCCCCAGTGTATGAAGAGAACTCCTGCCTTTATATCTTCAGCCGCAGCATACTATCGAATCGCCTGAACCGCATCGGGGAACGCCCTCTGATGTTCGAGATCGATGCTGCTGAAGCCTGGGATATCGACGAGGAGCTTGATTTTGCCATCACCGCATTTTTATTGCAACAGGCACAGGTGAGAAATGCATAAGCCTGGCTTCACGATATTAGTTACTGCTCCGTATTTGATCCCGATCCTGCCGCGCTTCCGCCCGTTGTTGGAGGATCGCGGGTTGCAGCTGATCGTCCCCAAGGTGCATGAGCGCCTGAGTGAAGCTGAGCTGCTTGCGTTCGCTGGCCAATTCGACGGTACCATCTGCGGCGACGACAAGTACACCTCCCGTGTTCTAGAAGCCTGTGCACCCCGCCTCAAGGTTATTTCAAAGTGGGGCACCGGCATCGATTCAATCGACCGCCAGGCGGCTGAGCAGCTCGGCATCCGGGTATGCAACACTCCCAACGCCTTCACCCTGCCGGTTGCCGATACCGTCTTGGGTTACATACTCACCTTCGCTCGCCATTTCCCCTGGATGGACCGGGCCATCAAGGCTGGCCAATGGGAAAAAATCCCCGGCTACTCGCTCAGTGAACGCACTCTTGGCGTGGTCGGGGTTGGCAAGATCGGTAAAGCCGTGATCCGCCGTGCCCGCGCTTTTGGCATGCGTATCCTTGCCAACGATATCATTCCTATCGATTCTGTTTTCCTCAATAAAAACGAGGTGGAGATGACTTCCCTGCCAGACCTGCTTTCTCAGGCTGATTTCGTCAGCCTGAACTGCGACCTCAACCCCACCAGCTACCACCTGATCAACGCCCAAACCCTCACCCACATCAATCCTTCCGCTGTGCTCATCAACACCTCGCGCGGTCCGGTCATCGATGAACCTGCCCTGATCGAAGCTCTACGGTCAGGCAAGCTGGCAGGTGCTGCCCTGGATGTTTACGAAGTCGAACCCCTGCCGTCAGATAGCCCATTGACCAAGATGGATAACGTGCTCCTGGGCTCGCACAATTCTAATTCCAGCCCCAAGGCGTGGGAAAAGGTGCATCAAAATACGATTGACAACCTGCTTGAAGGTCTTGGAATCCCATTACCATAGGATGTGTTCCCATGCAAAATCCTGTATCTGACATTACCCAGCCGTCCACGCACACCGTGCTGATCACCGGCGCAGCTGGTGGGATCGGTCGCGCCACGGTCCACCACTTCGCTTCCCAGGGTTGGCGCGTGATAGGCGTTGACCGCTCTTCGTTCGGGGAGGATTTCCCGGCGGAGGGTTTCTTCATCCAATCTGATATATCCGTCGGCAGCAACCTCGAGACGATCTTCAGCCAGGTGCATGCCCATACAGGTTACCTGAATGCCCTGGTCAACAATGCGGCCGTGCAGGTGGCTAAGCCCATCATCCACACCAGCGTTGAAGAATGGGATGCCGTGATGGCGTCCAATTTACGATCAGTTTTCCTGAGTGCCAAGCTTGCCTTCCCTCTGTTTAAAGCTGCGGGTGGAGGTGCGATTGTCAACGTATCTTCGGTGCATGCCGTAGCCACCTCTGCTAATATTGCCGCTTATGCCGCCAGCAAGGGTGGTCTTCTGGCGCTCACCCGCGCCATGGCCATCGAGTTCGCCCCCGATAACATCCGTGTCAATGCCATCCTGCCTGGCGCAGTGGATACACCCATGCTGCGGGCTGGGCTGGTGCGCGACCACGTCGAGGGTTCCGATATTCAGACCCGCCTCGACAACCTGGCGCGCAAGACAGTCAATGGCCGCATTGGCACACCCCAGGAGATTGCTCACGCCATCTACTTCCTGGCTGATCATACCCAGAGCTCCTTCATGACCGGGCAAGCCATGATCGTGGACGGTGGCGCGACTGCCCGTCTGAGCACCGAGTGAGCCTGCCATGAGCATCCGCCAATCGCTTAAGAAGATCACTCCTGCCCCCATCTGGGGCATGGGCTCTGATCTGTATTGGTGGTGGCACAACCGCGGTCGCCATAACCTTGCACGCACCCTGGATGGTCGCTGGCGTGCCAGCCGCCACCAGCTGGAGCGGCTTGAGAACAGCCATACCGGCCAGCGTTGTTTTATTATCGGCAACGGACCTAGCCTGCGCCAGACCGATATGAGCCGCCTAAAGGGTGAAGTCACCTTTGGCTTGAACCGCATTTACCTGCTCTTTCCCGAGCTGGGCTTCCCCACTACCTACCTGGTCTCGGTCAATGACCTGGTACTCGAGCAATGTGCCAATGAAATGCAATCCCTTAACCTGAGCCGGTTCATCACCTGGCGTGCTCGCCATTGGTTCAAGCCGGATCCACAGCTCACCTACCTGGATACCGACTTTACCGGCCAGGAAGACTTCTGCCCGAATCTCACCGGCCGGATATTCGAGGGCTTCACCGTCACTTACGTTGCCCTGCAGCTGGCTTTCCACATGGGTTTCACCGAGGTGATCCTGGTCGGTGTGGACCACAATTTTGTCACCCAGGGTCCCGCTAACCTGGCCATCGTATCCGATGGCGATGACCCGAATCACTTCTCCGCCAGCTACTTCGGGAAGGGCTTCAAGTGGCAGCTGCCCGACCTGGCTGGATCGGAAAGGGCTTACACGTTAGCCCGCCAGGCTTATACTCAAGCCGGCCGGCGTGTTGTGGATGCTACCGTGGGTGGCAAGCTGACTGTCTTCCCAAAAATTAGTTTCGACACATTATTCAAATAGAGAAATAACAGTTAAAAGTGCGGACTCAAACTCGAAACGTTTCAAAAATATATTTGCTTGGGGTGAGCTTCGTTTGTATTGCTTTCGCAGTTCCTCTGGTAGCATTCATGATAAACGGTATGTTTATGCGCTATAGCGGGGATGATTACTGTTATGGTGAATCGCTTACTCGCATTGGATTTTGGAAAACACAATGGGTTTCATATTTTGTTCCACAGGCATATAACGGAAATCGTTATTCTTCGACCTTTTTCTCCGACCTGAGCGGACTTTTTGGTCCTTATATGAATGGAATATTACCAGCGGTTTCAATGTTACTCTGGTTCTTGGTGGTGATGCTTGCCTTGAATAGTATTGTCCGTTTTAGTGCGATATCTCTATATTCAATAGAGGTCATTTTAATTGCCGAATTGGTTATTTTTTTTACCTTGTACCAGGCTCCTAGCATATCCCAAAGCTTATATTGGCGTTCAGGAATGCTCCCATATCTGGCACCATTAATTACAAATACCCTTCTAATTGCGATAATTCTTAATAGTATTCGAAAGGACAAGTACAATCCATTGATGCTGGGGATAATATTTTTATTAGCCTTTGTATCAGGCGGATTTTCAGAAACAGCAACTGCTTTTCAGATAGGCTATCTGATCCTGATGTTGGTTGGTGTAATATTTTTACAAAACCGATATAAATCACATGTAAAAAGTGCCCTGTATGTAATCGGAACCGCATTGATTTCGTCAATTCTTGCAATGCTGGTTTTAGCTGTTTCTCCTTCTAATGTTGAACGATTAAGCCGGACATCTCAAGCCGATCTTCTATCGCTCTTCACAATTTCGATCAAATCAGCGATAAGCTTTATCATTGAATCCCTTATTAATCTGCCTGTTTCTATTGGAATATTATTCATCTTTTCGATTGGGATTTCCTATATATTTTTTACGCACCTGTCGCCATCTATCCAAATAAAAAAAACAGCCTGGATAACTGTCATCATCCTGGTTCCTGTTGTTTGCTTTGTGTTAATTGTGTTTTCTGCTGCTCCGAGCGCTTATGCGCAATCTGCGTATCCTGAAGCACGAGCATTGATCGGCTCTCGAAACATAATGGTGCTTTCAATTATTACGCTTGGTATTCTATTCGGCTTGATTATCCAGCAATCTTTGACTGTATCTCAACAACTGTCTAGGATTGTTCGTTACAGTATGGTATTGATATTGGGAATTATGTGTCAATATCCTATTTACACTGCTAGCAAGATCTTTAGCGAGGTTCCAACCTATCAACGCTGGGCATCTTTCTGGGATGAACGAGACCAGGCAATCAGGGTAGCAAAGGAAAATAATGTCTCTGATGTAGAAGTTATCAAAATTGACCATATTATTCCATCGGTTGGCGATCTAAGTGAAGACCCCAATTACTGGTATAACATATGCGCTGCCGGATATTATGGTGTCCATACCATCACTGCAGATTTGCCGGGTTGGGATATTCCTTCGCCATAATAAACCCATATCAGAGAGTTCAATACCTATTTCTATATTACATCTCTTCTCCCCTGCTTTTTATTGGCTCTACGTTCAGTTATTAATTACTCCCGTGACACTGGTGCAGATTGCAGGGCTTTTAGGTACTTAAACGTACGGTTTTAATAAAATCATCGTTGATGAAGAATAGCCTAGTACCATTTTTGTGAATATATCAAAATAATTAGCCTGGATCTATTAATTGCGGAGGCTTTTCATTAAATGCAAGAAGAAAATAAGCAGCAAAGTAATAATCAGCGCACACTAATTTGGGTTTACATCTGTGTTGTTAGCATCTTCATCCTTGGCACGGGATTACGCCTACTCGACCTGACCGACCCGCCGTTGGATATCTTCCCCCAACGCCAGCTGCGCGGGGCTATCATCGCCCGCTCCATCTATTACCAGCTGCTCCCCTCCGCTGACCCTGCTCAACGTGCTCAGGCAGTTTACCTTGCCAACACCATGGATCCTCGCGAGCCCTCTGTCTTCGAAGGGCTGGTAGCACTCATCTACTTGGTCGCGGGTGGAGAGCATTTGTGGATCGCCCGCCTATACGCCATCCTGTTCTGGGTGTCGGGTGGCCTTGCCCTGTATCTCCTGGCACGTCGCATGACCTCCGCCCTGGCTGCCATCGCCCCACTTATCTTCTATTACTTCCTGCCATGGAGTGTCATCTTCAGCCGCATCTTCCAGCCCGACCTGATCATGGTGATGCTCACCCTGTGGGTGGCTTACACCCTGTACCGCTGGGGTGAATCCCCCAGCTGGAAGTGGGCCATCCTCACCGGCTTGCTGGCAGGGCTGGCAGCTTATATTAAGCTCCCCGCGGTTTTCCCCATCCTCTTGATGCTGGTTGGCGTGGTACTGGCGAGCCTTGGTTTCAAGAAGGCCCTTACCCACCCGCAGGTTTGGACGATGATTGGCTTGCTGATTATTCCTCCAGCTATTTACTATCTGTTCGTCATTCCTGATAGCTCGAGTTTTTGGCTGTCGTTCAGCATAGGTCTGCTTAAGAATTGGATCCAGCCTTCCTTCTATATCCGCTGGATCATCTTTACCGGTGGCCTAGTGGATCTCGGGGTGGCAATCATCAGCTTCGTAGGCGTCTGGTTGCTACCTAAGAAAGCCCGCATTATCCCCCTGGCTTTATGGCTGGGTTACTTCCTGTATGGCATGGCTTTCTCCTACCATATCACCACCCACGAATACTATTCCATTCCACTCATCCCTGCCATTGCCTTATCTCTTGCCCCTATCGCCGCCTTGATCTTCGATCGCATCACGCAACGCGGTCATGCTGCCTCTTGGGCGGTAGTCGCCATACTCGTATGTTCGATCGGGTATTCCGCCTGGATCGGGCGCTCAATTTTATATGGAAAGAACTACCGGGCTGAAGCCATCGCCTGGCAGAGGCTTGGTGAAGCGCTTCCTAAGGAAGGTGACCTGATCGGCCTGACTCATGAGCAGGGATACCGCATAGCCTATTATGGCTGGCGCCACGTCACCCCCTGGTTACCTACCGCAGCTGATGAGCAAGCTCTTAGCAGCACTTCTGACCCCCAGGCAGAATTTCAAACCCTATTCGAAAACACCGCCAATGGGCAGGATTATTTCGTGGTCACCATGATGAACGACTTCAATGCCCTGCCCATGCTTAAATCCTACCTGTATGAGCATTATCCCGTATATGGCGAAGGGGATGGTTATCTCATTTTCGATTTGACCCAGCCCAAGGAAGCTGCCCCGCATTGATCGCTCAGCAACTCCCCCTGGTATCGATCATCACTCCGTCCTACAACCAGGCACTTTACCTCGAACAAACCATCCAATCCGTCCTCTGCCAGGATTATCCTAATTTCGAGTACCTGCTGGTGGATGGGGCCTCGCAGGATGGCAGCCGCGCAATCATCGAGCGTTATGGCAGTCACTTCGCCTGGTGGGTATCCGAGCCTGATCATGGTCAGGCCGAAGCGATCAACAAAGGTTTCCACCAGGCGCAAGGGCAGATTATCGCCTGGTTAAATTCCGACGACCTTTATTTCCGTCCCGATACCATCAGCCAGGCCATGCAGGCCATGCTGTCACATCCCGAAATTGGCATGGTCTATGCCGATGGAGTCATGGTCGATGCCAGCCTTAATGTCCTTGATTGGCATGCCTATCCCCAGTACAATGCGGTGGATTTGCTGTCATTCAACGTCCTTCTCCAGCCAACGGTCTTCATGCGCCGAGAAGCGTTGGAAATGGCTGGTTACCTACCCGCTGATTATCATCTCATCCTTGACCATACCCTGTGGGTGAAGATCGCCGCCAGGTTCCCGATCCTGCATGTTAATGAGACCTGGGCCGTCGAACGTACCCATTCGGATGCCAAGACGATCGCCCAGGCTGCCCGCTTTGTGGATGAAGCTTTCCACTTCGTCCAATCGCAAGAAGCTGATCCTGCGGTGCAACACCTATTCAACCAACAACGTTCCAGTATCTACGCCGGCTTGCACATATTTGCTGCCAAACGTCTGATCGATGCTGGTGAATCCCGCCAGGCTCTGGCCCATTTCCGGCAGGGTTGGCGCTATTCTCCGAAGGCTGTCCTGCGCGTATGGTACAAGCTGGTCCAGGCTGCTGGTAATGCTATTGGCTTGGGCAAGCTTTTCCTGGCTTACCGCAGCACCCGCCGCCGCTTCCAGCACCACGGTCAGGCCCTGCGGGTGGATATGCAGGGAGTAACCCTGGTCAATGCCGACTCTTCAGGAGCGCGCTAATCCCTGTGCCTGAACTGCCCCTCGTTTCCATCCTTACCCCATCCTACAACCAGGGCCGCTTCATAGAAGAGACCATCCGCTCAGTACTGACCCAGGATTACCCCAACCTGGAGTACCTCATTGTGGATGGTGGCTCAACGGATGGCTCGCTTGAGGTTATCCAGCGCTACGCTAACCAGCTGGCCTGGTGGGTCTCCGAAAAGGACCGCGGTCAAACGGAGGCCATCAACAAGGGTTTCAGTCACGCCCGTGGCGAGATCTTCGCCTGGCTCAATTCAGATGACACCTATTTACACGGTGCAGTAGCCAGGGCGGTCGCCTACCTGCAGGCTCATCCTGAAGCTCCATTGGTTTATGCCGATGCCAACCTGATCGATGAGCAAGGCCAGGTGATCGGGCAATTCCCTTCCCACCAGACCGACTTGGCTAGGCTCTTGCGTGGTTCGGTCCACATCCCCCAGCAGACAACCTTCTTCAGGGCATCTGCCTGGAAGCAGGTCGCCCCACTGGATGAGTCGTTCCACTTCGCCATGGACTATGACCTGTGGGTCCGCTTGAGTAAGCTCGGTCCCCTGATCTACACACCCGGGCTGTGGGCGAATTTCCGCCTGCACGGTGGGGGTAAATCGCTCACCATCGATGACCGCTGCTATCCGGAAATGATACGCGTGTACCAGCGCGAATGTGGCCGTCGTCCATCGCTGCTCCAGGCTCGCTGGCTGGCCCGGCGTACATTGTATGCCTGGTTGCCCCTGCGTTTGCGGGTGAAGCTGCGAAAAATCCTCACCTTCTAAGTCAGATCGAATCGAAATTAAGATTACAATTGCACACATCCCATTCGGAGTATGAATAGCATGCAGTTTGAACCTACTACGATCCCAGATATCGTCCTCATCACACCCAAGGTTTTCGGCGATGAGCGCGGCTTCTTCTTTGAAACCTACCAGGCGCAGCGTTTCGGTGCTGCCGGTTTGCCATTCATCTACGTGCAGGATAACCATTCTGGCTCACAGCATGGAACGTTGCGCGGCTTGCATTATCAGATTCGCCAGGCGCAGGGCAAGATCATGCGTGTCGTGGCAGGCGAGATCTACGACGTAGCTGTCGATCTTCGAAAATGGTCGCCTACTTTCGGGCAGTGGGTCGGGATCGAGCTGACTGCCAGGAACAAATCCGAGCTGTGGATCCCACCCGGCTTTGCCCATGGTTTTTACGTCCAGAGCGAGTGGGCCGAAGTAGTCTATAAAGCCACCGATTATTATGCCCCCGAATGGGAGCGCACCTTACTCTGGAACGACCCTGACCTGAATATCACCTGGCCAATCCCAGCCGGTGAACAACCAGTTCTCTCAGCCAAGGATCGGCAGGGCAAACCTCTCTCAGAAGCGGAAGTATACCTACAGGAGATACGATGAAAAATATCCTTGTCACCGGTGGTGCGGGGTTCATCGGTTCGAACTTCGTTCGCTACTTGCTTAAAGCCGAACCAGAGATTCAGGTGATCAACCTGGACCTGCTCTCTTATGCCGGTAGCCAGGAGAACCTCAAGGATCTGCCTGCTCCCGAGCGGCACACCTTTTTCCGCGGCGATATCTGCGACCGTGCACTCGTCGATCACCTTTTCCACTTCTTCAAGGTTGACACGGTGGTAAACTTCGCTGCTGAGACGCACGTTGACCGCTCGATCTTGTACCCAGAGCATTTTCTGCGGACGAATGTTATCGGCACCTTCACCTTGCTGGAAGCCGCTCGCGCCTACTGGCTGCAAGAGAAAGCCATCCCGCATGCTGAGCTACGCTTTCACCAAATCTCCACTGATGAAGTATTCGGCACACTCAAGCCCAGTGAGTCTGCCTGGACGGAGGGAACCCCCTATTCACCCAGCTCACCCTACTCCGCCTCCAAGGCTGCCGCAGACCATTACGTGCGCGCCTTCGGTCACACCTATGGCCTGCCCTATTCCATAACCCATTGCACCAACAACTATGGTCCCTATCAGTTCCCTGAGAAGCTCATCCCGCTGATGATCCTCAACGCCCTGGACGGCATACCTTTGCCCATTTACGGTGATGGTGCTCAGATTCGCGATTGGTTGTATGTTGAGGATCACTGTGAAGCCATTTGGAAGGTGCTGCGTCATGGAAGCCTCGGGCAAACGTACAATATTGCGGCTGGCTCCCAGCCGACCAACCTGGAGGTGGTCAATCACCTGTGTGCTGCCATGGACGAGCTGGTGCCTGATTCACCCTCCGTGCCACATTCAATGTTGATGCGTTTCGTGCCCGACCGTCCGGGGCATGACCGTCGCTATGCCCTGGATATCAGCAAAATAAAAACCGAATTGGGCTGGCAACCCAGGGAATCCCTCGGCAGCGGCTTGCAGAAGACTATTAAATGGTATCTGGCTAATCCCGAATGGGTGTCAGCCATCCGCCAGCAGCAAGATTATCAGCAGTGGCTGGAGCGTAATTACGACAAACGGCAGTAAATTGAGGAGGCGTGCATGAAAGGCATCATCCTGTCAGGCGGTAAGGGCACACGTTTGTATCCACTCACCATCGGGGTCAGCAAGCAGCTCCTGCCTGTCTACGATAAACCCATGGTTTACTATCCGCTGTCCATGCTGATGCTAGCCGGGATACGTGAAATCCTGGTCATCAGCACACCCGACGCCCTGCCTGCCTTCCGCAGCCTGCTCAGGGATGGCTCACACCTGGGTTTGCAGTTTTCTTATACCACGCAGGCCGAGCCACGCGGTCTTGCGGATGCCTTCCTGGTAGGCAGGGAGTTCATTGCCGGCGAGCCAGTCTGCTTGATCCTGGGTGATAACATTTTCTTCGGTCATGGCCTGCCAGCACAATTACGCACGTCTGCACAGCTCTTGGAAGGCGCCCTGATTTTTGCCTATCCCGTGCGTGACCCTGAACGCTACGGCGTGGTCGAATTCGATGCCAATGGCCTGGCCCTCAGTATTGAGGAAAAACCCTCTCAGCCTCGCTCACATTATGCCGTCCCTGGCATGTATTTTTATGACTCGCAGGTCTGTGACCTGGCTGCCAGCCTCACCCCTTCGCCCCGCGGTGAGATTGAGATCACCGACCTTAACATGATATATCTATCACGCGGCCAGCTGCGCGTGGATGTGCTTGGTCGCGGTGTGGCCTGGTTGGATGCCGGCACCCATGAAGCTCTTTTACAGGCCAGTAATTTTGTTCAGACCGTCCAGGATCGCCAGGGGATGATGATCTCCTGCCCGGAGGAAATTGCTTACCGGCTGGGTTTCATCAATGCCAGTGAGCTTCAACGCCAGGCACACTCCATGGACACGAACCAGTACGGCCGTTACCTGCTCCAGCTCTTGGAGGATGAGCTTCCCTTTCATCAGCAGTAAATCCCCGGCAGAGCACCATAAACAACCTCTATAAAATGACTATACGCATTCTTCTGCTCGGAAACACCGGCCAGCTGGGCTGGGAATTGGAACGCAGCCTATCACCGTTAGGTGAGCTCAATGCCTGCGACTATCCAGCTATCGACCTGGCTGATCTCAAGAGTCTCCACCAGCTCATCCACTCCTGCGGGCCTCAGCTGATAATCAATGCCACCGCCTACACTGCCGTGGATCGCGCTGAATCAGAACCCGAGCAGGCACACCTCATTAACTCTGCCGCACCTGGCGCTCTGGCTGAGGAAGCACGCAACATTAACTCTGCATTGATTCACTATTCTACCGATTACGTCTTTGATGGTCTGAAAGGGTCGCCTTACCTGGAAAGCGATCAACCGCATCCATTGGGTGTCTATGGTCAGACCAAGCTCGCCGGTGAGCAGGCTATCCAGCAGGTTGGTGGGGCATATCTCATCTTGCGCACCAGCTGGGTATACAGCCTGCGCCGCGACAGCTTCGTGACCAAGGTCTTACAATGGGCTCAAGGGAAACCCCCGCTGCGCCTGGTGACCGATCAGGTCAGCGGACCGACCTGGGCACGCATGCTGGCTGAAGCCACTAGCCAGCTTATCGCTCAAGGCCATACAGACCCGCTTGGGTACATCTCAGATCACCGTGGTTTGTACCACCTAGCTGGAGCAGGTTATTGCAGCCGGCTCGAATGGGGGCAGCAGGTGCTCAGCCAATATCCGCACCCTGAGCGACTTACCATCCATGAAATCTCACCAGCCCTGACTTCAGAGTTCCCCACGCCAGCAACCCGACCATCATTTTCCGCCTTAAATTGTGACAATTTCCTCAATACTTTTGGTTTTCAGTTGCCAGACTGGCGCCTGGCGTTAAAACTCGCCATGGAGAGCCTATGAGCTTAAAAGTCCTGTCGGTCTTCGGCACCCGCCCCGAAGCGGTGAAAATGGCTCCCGTGGTGCAGGCTCTGGCACGCACTAGGGGTATCGAGCCATTGGTATGCGTCACCGCCCAACACCGCCAGATGCTCGACCAGGTGCTGGGATTGTTTAATATCCATCCCGATGTCGACCTTAACCTGATGCAACCCGACCAGAGCCTGGCCTCATTGACTGCTGAGATCTTCACCCACATCGACCCTGTGCTGACCAGTCTGCAGCCCGATTGGATCCTGGTCCAGGGTGACACCACCACCGTCATGGCTGCAGCCCTGGCTGCCTATTACCGACGGATCCGCGTCGGCCATGTGGAAGCCGGTTTGCGTACCAATGATAAGTGGCAGCCCTTCCCCGAAGAGATTAACCGCCGTCTGGCTAGCGTGGTCACCGACCTGCACTTCGCACCCACCGATTGGGCTCGCCAGAATCTAATCAATGAGAACATCCCCTCTGCTCACGTGGTTGTCACCGGCAACCCGGTGATCGATGCCTTGCAGTCGGTCTCCCGCCTGGCACCCACACCAGCTGTGCTCAGCCTTTTCCAGCACATTGGCATCCCATATCAAGCCTCCGAACCACTGGTGAAAAACCAGGCCGGTTCTCCCCGCCTGATCCTGGTGACAGCCCACCGGCGTGAAAACTTCGGCGAACCCCTTGAGAATATCTGCCGGAGCCTCAGCCAGCTCTCCATCCGCTATGGGGATGGTATCCGCATTGTTTACCCCGTGCACCTCAACCCGAACGTACAGCAACCGGTCCACCGCCTTCTGGATGGCATTCCCAATATCATTCTGCTCGACCCCCTCGATTACCTCCCCATGGTCCAGCTGATGCGGCATGCCAGCCTGGTACTGACCGATTCGGGTGGTTTGCAGGAGGAAGCTCCGGCATTCGGTACCCCGGTGCTGGTCATGCGGGCAGTCACCGAACGTCCTGAGGGGGTTAAAGCTGGCACGGTCCGCCTGGTTGGCACCGATCAAGCAGAGATTGTCTTTCAGGCTTGCCGTTTATTCGATGACCCGCTTGCATACACGGAAATGGCTCAGGCGATCAACCCTTACGGTGATGGCCAGGCTGCTGGGCGTATCGTGCAGGCTATCCTGGATTACTCCGCGTGAATAGCCACGCCTTGAAACCTGCCCTCGACCTGTATTAGAGCCACTCAAGCCGGGTGAAAATAGCCATCCTACCTCAGTGATGATCGACCTTTCAATTTGTATCCCTACCCTCAACGCTTCTGCATACCTGCGGTCCTGTCTGGTTTCGATCCGCGCGCAGCCTGGGTTATCCTGGTTGGAAACCAGCTCAGACGAAAGCAGCCAACACTCTGTAGATACGCCGGATGCGAATAAAAGACTCACTGCTGAAGTCATCGTCGTCGACAATGCCTCCACAGATGACACGCTGGATATGCTGGCAGTTGAATTTCCAGCTGCCAGGCTCGTCAAGAATTCCCGCAACCTGGGTTTCACCCGTCCGGTCAACCAGGCGCTACAGGTCAGCCAGGGCAGGTATATGCTCCTGCTCAACCCCGACACGATTGTCCTCCCCGGAGCCATAAACGCCTTGGTTGACTACATGGAAACACACCCCGAGGTGGGTATCTGCGGTCCAAAGGTGCTTAATCGAGACGGCACCTTGCAAAAAGCTTGTAAACGCGGGGTATCTCGCCCATGGGCTGCATTCAGCTATTTTTCAGGGTTGTCTGCTCTCTTTCCGCGCAGTAAGTTTTTTGGCGGGTATTTGCTAAACTACCTTGACGAAGACGAGATCCACGAAGTGGATGGCATCTCTGGGTCCTGTATGTTGATCAGGCGATCAGTGTTGGATCAGGTCGGCTTCTTGGATGAGGTTTTTTTTGCCTACCAGGAGGATGCGGATTATTGTTTCCAGGTGAAGAAAGCTGGCTGGAAGGTGGTCTACCTGCCAGTGGCTCAGATCATTCACTTTGGCGGTCAGGGTGGTTCGCGCGCCCAACCTTACAAATCAATATTTGAGTGGCACCGCTCCTATTATCTATATTACAGAAAGAATCTTGCCAGCGATTATTTCTTCCTGTTCAACTGGTTTTATTATGGACTCATGGGTGTAAAACTGCTTATCTCACTTGTTGCCAACGCCCTGAGGTCCAATAAGTATGCTGGCCCGCGCCGTTCATGAAGATTAACTGATAAAAATGCTCAAGAACCTGACTACCAATCAGCTCTTGCTCCTTGCTCTGGCTGCAGTAGTGTTGCTCCTGGCTGCCTTCTCATTTTTTCTCCTGCAGAATCCTCTTGCACCGCTACCATTCTCCGCCTTGATCAGCACATCTTCGCCCACCCAAACCATCTCCTCGGGCCTGAATCTGACCCCAACCCCCATTCCGCCCACCCGTCAGACCTCCTACACACCCCTCGCTGCCTTTGTTACCCCTGGCGCTGCCTACACTCAGCTACCTGCCCCAACTGAAGCTCCGGTCACTTTTGTGCCCTCTTCATTTCCACTGCCGGAAGGCACACAACCCTACCCGCCAGCACTTGTTTCGCCAACTTTTCGTCCGATTGTCTCCACCACGGTTAACCCCACCACGAGCCGCACTCCCTCCACCCCTACATTGGCAACTGGAACACCTGCTACAGCCACATCCACCTTCGCACCCGGTGAGGTGGGCGTCACCGGACGAGTAATTCAAAATGCCACACCACTACCGAGTGTGATCCTTGTCTTTACCGATGATGCCGCTCCCCGCCAAACCACCACTGGTTTAGGTGGGCATTATATGTTCGTCACCCTTGCACCAGGGACAAACTTCAGCATCGTCTTTAAACAATCACAAAATCCCAGCCTCGTTTCCCTTACGGATATCGCTTCTATGGCACGCGTTGAAGGCACGCTTCCCATAGGTGCCAACCCCATCAACATCCCCGACCTTGAGCTTAGTATCGATCTCAACGATATGCTTTTCGGCTTACAGGCACCTGTCGATGGAGCAGCATATTCTGCATCCGTCATCAGCTCGTCCAATCCACTCCAGTTTTCCTGGTCTCTGTATAGCAATGGAGGCGCATACCATGTTGAAGTAGGTCCATCTGGCAGCGAGCAACCCGTTTGGACATCCAGCTTGCTGGCCTCCACCAGCTACATGTGGGACGGCACGTTGGATAATGGCAACCACATCTCTCAGGGAACCTACTGGTGGCGGGTATCCGTTACAAGATCACTGGCGAATTATATCGAAACCATCTATACCCAACCGTTCGACCTCTTGTTCAACCCCTGAGGTCGTTTTTAATCACCTTCAGTGCATGGGTGCCTCGACGGGCACCCATGTTTTTTTTAATCATTGAGGATGGACAACCACTGACCGGCTTGCTTAAAATTGCCCACCTTGTAGACATACCACATTTTGAATTATAATGCCCGCAGCCTCCTCAAAGTCTAATAGGATAAATATGCCCAAGAATGGTTGGATAGCGTGTATTATTGTTGTGATTGTCCTCGGGTGTGTGTCAATTTTCTGCCTGACAGCCAGCTTGATCGGTATTGCACGGTATATTTCCATCGCCCCCACTTACCACTTCGATATTACATCATTCCCGGTTGAAGATAGCTTACCAACCTCGACGCCGTTAGTTGTTCGTCCGTCCCCAATACAGCCACAGCCGACAACTGGATTACAGGAAATCCCTCAAGGTTCTCAAAATCCAGGCAATACCCCTGCTCCGCATGTGGATTCACGACCTGTTAGCGTCACCACCGAAACCCGTGATGCCCTCAAGATTGCTTCGATCCCCATCAATGACCCAGCCGATCTCGCCCATCGCTTGCTAGGTTTGGATGATTTATCAACTACCTCCACACCCCCTCCTGGTTTCTTTTCTGTTGGTGACCAACAGGAATTCTGGGTGGGGAACGATGAGTCGGACAATTTTAAGGTCAGTGCCACCTTACGCTATGTCACCGATCATGCTTATTTTTGGATCGAAAATGGTGTTAGATACCGTGAGCGTGACCTGAAAGCCCTGGCAAATGCATTTGAGGATCGGATATACCCTACCAACCGAGCCTTCTTTGGCAGTGAATGGACCACCGGGATAGATGGTGACCCGCATATCTATATCCTTTATGCTCGTGAGCTCGGTGATGAAAATGCCGGTTATTTTTCGTCGTCCGATGAATATCCTCCCCAGGTCAATGAGTATTCCAATGCTCATGAGATCTTTATGGTTAATGCCGATAACTCCCCCCTGGATGATCAGTATACCTTTGGTGTTCTCGCCCATGAATTTCAACACATGATCCACTGGTACCAGGATCGGAATGAATCATCTTGGATCAATGAAGGTTTTTCTGAACTTGCCGTACTGCTCAACCAGTACTACTCTGGTGGGTTTGATGCCCTGTACACGAGCCAGACCGATCTACAGCTAACCAATTGGCCGGATGATGCCATCGAAGATACCACGCCTCATTATGGGGCAAGTTTTTTGTTCATGACTTATTTCCTCGATCGCTTTGGTGAAACAGCCACCCAAGCCTTGGTCGCCAACCAGGAAAACGACCTTGACAGCGTGGAGACCAGCCTTCAACACATCCAAGCCAACGATCCCCTGACCGGGTTGCCCATTTCTGCCGATGACTTCTTCCGCGATTGGGCTGTCACGAATTACCTAATGGACTCCGCGGTTGGTGATGGCCGTTATGCCTACACCAGCTTCCGTGGAACACCTCCAGCTGGCCCTACCGATGATATTCGCTCCTGCCCAGGCGAGAGTTATACCCGCGATGTCCATCAATATGGCGTGGATTATATCCGTGTCACCTGCCCGGGTAGCTATACCCTGCATTTTGAAGGCTCAATCCAGACTCCCCTGCTTCCCCAGGATCCCCATTCAGGCCGCTACGCTTTCTGGTCCGATAAGACAGACGAATCCGATACCAGGCTGACACACACCTTCGATTTCACAGCTGAGACCGGTCCCTTGACCTTATCCTATTGGACCTGGTTTGATATAGAAGATGGCTGGGATTACGTCTACCTTGAAGCCTCTACCGATGGTGAGCACTGGCAAATTCTGACCACACCTTCCGGCTCATCTACCAATCCCCAGGGCAATAGTTATGGATGGGGGTATACCGGTGCCAGTGGTTTCGGTTCATCTCCTCATTGGATCCAGGAGCAGGTCGATTTATCACAATACGCTGGAAAAAAAGTTTCTCTCCGCTTTGAATATATCACCGACTCGAATTTAACGGGTGAGGGCTTCCTGTTGGATGATATCTCGATCCCCGAGATCGGCTACCAGACTGATTTTGAAGACTGTGAGGCTGGCTGGCAGCCCGAAGGCTGGACTCGCATCGAAAATATCCTCCCACAAACCTATTCCCTGGCTCTCATCACCATGGGCCACACCGCTACTGTTAAAAACATCCCCCTTCAGCCTGATATTACCGCCAATATACCCTTCACCATTGGCGGTGACGTGGATCATATCGTGCTGGTTGTCAGTGGGACTACACGTTTCACACGCCAGAGTGCACCTTATCGTTATACTATCACCCAACCCTGATAGTATTATCAATAAAAGTGGGGCTGTTCACGCAAGCGAACAGCCCCACTTTTATTTAATTGAAAAATTCTATTAGTTTTTTCCCGGATAGCTCATATCCGGAAACGCCTTAATTACTAAAATCCCTACAGCCAGCTAATTGCAGGTATACCTCTTTGCGTGCCAGCTCGTTAGCCTTGCTGTTTTCTGGAAGGCGCTCTCAGTGATTCCAGCTCTCTTTCCAGTTCAGCTCGACGCTCCTGGGCAACTGATTTAATTTCATCCCGTAGCTCGATCGACCGTTCCTGGATCTGCCCCCGTAATTCGATTCCTGAGCTGGGTGCCATCAGGATGGCAATCGTAGCACCGACCAGCCCGCCTAAAATCGCACCCGTAAGGAAGCTAATGACCTTGTTCATCGTGACCTCCTCTCAAAATTTTCATCCCGTTGCTCATATTATAATATAGCTACAGTATCTTAATGAACCTGTTGGATTGTGATATTTCTTTCATTTCACTGTATAATGAATCATAAGTCATAATTAATCCGATTGATATCCTCTCTACCTATTTTACGAAGATAATGCAAACATCGAAAGGAGGTCAGACTTGAAAATTGCAGTTTGCGTAAAACAAGTTCCAGATTCAGCTGCCAAGCTCACCGCGGTGGATGGCAAGGCGAATTGGGGTGATTCACCCCTCGTCATCAATCCTTGGGATGAGTATGCGGTAGAGGCTGCTCTTCAACAGGCGGAAGCCCACAACGGCAGCGTCGTAGCAGTCAGCATCGGAGGCGAGAACTCCAAGGAAGCCCTCAAACATGCCCTGGCTATGGGCTGCTCAGATGCCATCCTGATTTCAGATGAAGCGCTTGCCCAGATGGACAGCCAGGTAACTGCGCGTGTCCTTGCAGGCGCCATCAAAAAGATCGGCGATGTCGATCTAGCTTTCCTTGGTCGGCAGGCGATTGATACCGATACTGGCCTTGCGGCTGCACAGACAGCTCGCTTGCTGGGTTGGCCTGCATTGACGCTTGTGGCCGTGATCGCCAATGTTGATCCCGCCGCACGCACCATCCAGGTCCTGCGTAGTGCTGAAGAAGGCCGCCTGACAGTGAGTGCTAAGCTACCCGCCGTCCTCAGCATCGTTAAGGATTTTGGCGAACCACGCTACCCGTCTTTCATGGGTATCCGAAAAGCCTCCCGGGCGGTCATCCCGATCTGGTCGTTAGCCGACCTTGGGCTCAGCGGCCTCAAGGCGAATATCAGCTGGCCCGAGATCTTTAACCCACCTCAACGCCAGATCACCACAGAAATGATCACCGGCAGCAGCCCGCAGGAGATCGCTGAATCACTGGCTGATAAGATCATGGCGGAGAAGATCCTATGAACAAGATCTGGGTATACATTGACCAATATAAAGGGAATGCCCTACCCACTTCCTGGGAAGCTGTCGGGGAGGCTAAAAACCTGGCCGGTCAGCTCGGCGGAGGCGTCACCGCCCTGGTTTTTGGAAAAGGTGTCGAACCCGTTGCAATGGAAGCCTTCCATTACGGCGCCGATGAGGTCCTGCTGGCGGATGATGCTACCCTGGACGATTATCGCCCCGAGCCTTATACCGCTTTGTTGGCTAAACTGGCCGGAGAATCCGCGCCCGAGGTGATTCTCTTCCCCACCACCACCCGCGGGCGCGAGCTGGCAGCCATGTCTGCCATCGATTTGAATACTGGCGTCCTGCCCGATGTGACCGCCCTGGAAGTCAAAGATGGAGCTTTGCTCGCCACCCGCCCCATTTACGCCGGTAAGCTATTGAGCCTGGTTACCTGCCTCACCCGTCCACAGCTGGTCACCTTGCGCGGCAGGGCGTTTGCCAAGCTGCCTCCCGATACCTCGCAAACAGGCACGATCACGCGGGTCAGTCCCGTCCTCAGTGAAGCCGATATCCCCAGCAAGGTGGAATCGTATGCCGCCGGCGAAGCTGGTGTCAGCCTGTCGGATGCCTCTGTGATCGTTTCAGGCGGTCGTGGTGTCTCAAACAACCCTGCCCTCACCCCACCAGCTGGGTTGGATGAAAAGCAGGCTGAAATTTGGAAAGCTCAGCAAGGCTTTAAGCTCATCGAAGATCTCGCCCAGGTTCTCCACGCAGCTGTTGGCGCCAGCCGTGCCGCGGTGGATGCGGGATACATCCCTTATTCACACCAGGTCGGTCAAACCGGCAAGGTTGTCTCCCCCGATCTGTACGTCGCATGCGGTATCTCCGGTGCTATCCAGCATCAAGCTGGCATGCGCACCAGTAAGGTCATCGTGGCTATCAATCGCGACCCTGAAGCTCCCATCTTTAAGCTGGCCCGTTATGGCGTCGTAGGTGACCTGTATGCCATCATCCCGGCTCTTACAGAAGCGTTCCGTAAGCGCCTGGGTAAATAGTTGGCAAAACACTCCCCTGCCGTAAGATTTTGCAGGAGAGTGAAAATATAAATGTCTGTCCGCCACATCCCGGATACATCATTCGGGATGTGGCAGGAATTTCATATGTCAGAAAAATACTTAGCTCAAAAGAATATCCTGCTGGGTGTCACGGGTTCGATCGCTGCCTATAAGGCTGCCGACCTGGCCAGTAAATTAACCCAGGCAGGCGCCCTTGTGGATGTAATCCTCACCCGATCTGCCCTCGAGTTCATCACCCCTCTCACCTTTCAATCCGTAACTGGTCGCCCAGTCTTCACCGACAAAGCCTTGTGGGGGGCAGAAGCTCATGTGCTGCATGTCGGCCTCGGGCACTCTGCCGACATGTTCGTCATCGCGCCTGCCACTGCCAATACCATCGCCAGGCTGGCCAACGGCCTCGCCGACAATCTACTTGTCCTGGCTGGGCTCTCATTCGGCCCTGGCAGCACCGACCGGCCTTTCCTGGTTGCCCCTGCGATGGATGGCGGGATGCTCAACCACCCCGCTACCCGGGCAAACCTCGAAGTTTTACGCAGCCGGGGAGCGGTCATCATCGGTCCCGATGTGGGGCACCTGGCTTCGGGCCTCGAAGCCCGCGGGCGCATGTCTGAGCCGGCAACCTTGCTCGGGCACATCCGCTTCCTGCTCACCCGTCATGGACCTCTTCAAGGCCGCTGTGTGGTCATTACAGCAGGAGGCACACAGGAACCCGTTGATCCTGTCCGCTTGCTTACCAATCGTTCCTCAGGCAAACAAGGTTACGCCCTTGCCCAGGCCGCCCTGGATGCCGGCGCTCAGGTCACCCTGGTCTCTACCCCGGTTTCCTTGCTCGCACCCCAAGGGGCGCAGCTCATTCAGGTGACCAGTGCGGCCGAAATGGAAGCTGCAGTGATCAAAGCTTGTCAGAAGGCTGATATCCTGGTCATGGCAGCTGCCGTCGCTGATTACCGCCCAGCCTGGAAAGCCACCCAGAAGATCAAAAAGGATTCTGGCATGCCTTCCCTCGAGCTCGAACGGACAGCCGATATCCTGCTCGAGGTGGCTAAGTTGCGTGAGCAGACAGGTAGCCCTAAAATCATTGTCGGATTCGCCGCTGAAACCCAGGACATGCTGGCGAATGCCACCACCAAACTTAAGGCCAAACGCCTTGATATGATCGTTGCCAATGATGTCAGCAGTTCCACCTCCGGCTTCAGCGTGGACACGAACCAGGTGACCCTCCTGATGGCTGGCGGGCAGTCAGTCGAGCTGCCGCTGATGAGTAAAGCAGAAGTTGCGGATAGGCTTATCGCCGAGATAGTCAAGCTGTTAAAATAACCATCCCAACCTGAACCTCCTGTTATAATATTTTTTAATGTATAGGAGGGATTCATGAAATTAAACAATACCATTACCGATGTGCCCGGCGTTATCGTCGGGCACGCTCAAAACGACGAAGCCCTCACCGGTTGTACCGTCATCTTGTGTGAAAAGGGAGCTGTGGGAGGTGTGGACCAGCGCGGCGGTGCCCCAGGCACACGCGAGGTCGATGCCTTGCACCCCATGCATTTGGTCTCCAAAGTCCATGGTGTCGTCCTGGCGGGTGGCTCCGCCTTTGGCCTGGAAGCTGCCACAGGTGTCATGCGCTATCTTGAGGAAAGGGGGGTTGGCTTCGATACCAGGATCGTCAAAGTCCCCATCGTCCCGGCTGCTATCTTATTTGATCTCGGGATCGGTCGATCTGACATCCGACCCGATGCTTCCATGGGTTATCTGGCTTGCCAGAATGCCTCGGCTGAGCCTCCCGCGGAGGGCAATGTGGGAGCCGGCACAGGTGCCACTGTTGGTAAGATCCTCGGCCCTGCGCAATGCATGAAATCTGGCATCGGTACCTTTAGCATGGAGATCGGCGCCGGTGTGATTGTTGGAGCGATCGCTGCAGTGAATGCGTTTGGCGATGTGATCGATCCCACCAGTGGGCAGATTATCGCTGGTGCTCGCTCAAAGGACGTTGGCCCCCTCCATATCGGCGCCCCTGGATATTTTGCTGACACCCTGCAGGTGATGAAAACCCTGATTGGGCGTACTGCCCTCGGCTTTGGTAGCCGCGGCAACACCGTGATCGGTGTCGTCGCCACCAATGCCAGGCTGGACAAGGAAGAGATCAATAAAGTCGCCCAGATGGCTCACGATGGCCTGGCCCGCACGATCCGCCCTGCGCATACCATGGTGGATGGCGACACCATCTTCGCCATCGCCACGGGAGATCACAATGTGGATGTCAACATCGTTGGAGCCTACGCTGCCGAGGTCTTCGCCCAGGCTATCCTGCGCGCGGTGCGGGCGGCCCGGCTCGTTGCCGGGGTACCTGCCATAAATGAATAAGCGTATCAATTACAAGAAGGGGCTGCCCATTCAGTAATTCGGGCAGCCCCTTCTTTTTGTTACTGCAGTTGGACCATCTACCAACCTGCTGAACTGTGTTGTGTATCAGCGGATGGAATCCGCCCAATCGCATAATCGCAAACGAGGCTGTCTGAAAAATATCACAGACAGCCTCGTTTTTCTTTACCCTTTCAGGTGTTTGTCGAACCAGCGCAGGATGTGGTTCAACCTGGCAATCCGCCGGTCTGTCCGACCGGCGCGCGAAAGCCCGTGGAACTCATCTGGGAAGCGTACCATTTCGGTATCTACCCCCATCGTCTTCAATGCCACGAAAACCTGCTCACCCTGCTCGATCGGGCAGCGCAGGTCAAACTCGTTGTGCAGCACCAGCGTGGGTGTCCGGGCATTCCCAATATGGGCAATGGGTGAGTGTGCCCAGTAATTTTGTAAATCTTCAAAGGGTGGCTTATTGTTCAGCTCCATTTGGAATGCCCAGTTTAGATCACTACTGCCCCACATGGAAACGAAGTTGCTCACGCAGCGTTGGGTAACAGCTGCCTTGAATCGCTGAGTGTGGCCGATGATCCACACCGTCATGTAACCCCCATAGCTGCCTCCCGTCACCCCCATGCGCTGCGGGTCGATATAGGGTTGTTTTTCCATATAATCCGCCCACGCCATCAGGTCGGCGTAATCAACCCCACCCCAATCGCCGTAGATACCCTTGGCATGCGCCTCTCCATAGCCCCGCCCGCCACGCGGGTTGGTGAAGTACACCACATAACCGTGGGCCGCCAGGTAATAAAACTCGTGCATGAAGAACTTGCCGTACTGGGTAAGTGGCCCTCCATGGATCTCCATGATCGACGGGTATCTTTTGGTGGGGTCGAAGCCAGGTGGCTTCAAGATCCAGGCTTGCAGATCGTTGCTATCTGGTCCTTTGAACCACACCTCTTCTACCTGCCCTAGGTCGATTCCATCCAGAAGCTTGCGGTTCAATTGGGTGAGCTGGCGTTCCTTACCACTCACCATATCCCGCCCGAAAATCTGTACCGGGTCATTGACCCGTCCGTAGAAATAAGCCAGAGTGCGTTGTGCTTTATCGAAGGAAAATGAGCCAACCACCCCACCTTCTCCGATCTCATCCCGCAGATCCTTTCCGGTCACCGAGATGGATGCCAGCTTGGCGCTTCCATGCAACACCGCATTAAAATACAGGCGCTTTCCATCCTTCGACCAGGTGGGAGGCATGGTCTCTGGGCTTCCCACATCGTTGATTGAGCTTGAGTCAGCATGAATATCATACTTCTCGGTCAGGTTTCGGGCTGCGCTTAAGCCATCGGTTGCCACCACCCAAAGGCTGACATTTTTATACGATAACCCTTCCCCTTCCACGCCCAGGTAGGCGATCCACTTCCCATCGGGTGAAAAGGAGGGCAGGTATTTGTCACCAATAGGTGTTTCAATCTTCCTGAAGTCTCCGCCGGAGCGTGGCATAACATACAGGTCGGTCCGCTCAGGAGTCAGGTCAGGGTTCTCGCTCCGGTTTGAAGTGAAGGCGATCCATTTCCCGTCTGGCGACCAGGTGGGGTGAAACTCGTCATATACCGCGCTTTCGGTGAGCTGCCTGGCTTTGCCAGTGAGCGCATCCACAACCCATACGTGGGTTCGTTCGTGGGGCAGGTAGCCATACCCATCCAGCTTATAAAAAAGGCGATCGTAGTGCCTGGCGACAACCCCAAGTTTTTTCTTTTGTTCATCTTTTTCTCGCTCAACTGCTTCAGCATCTTTCTTGCGGACCGTACACAAAATATGTTTACCGTCTGGAGACCAGCTCATTGCCTCAATCTCACCCTCGATCTGGGTCAGGCGGTTGGCTTCTCCACCCGTGAATGGGATCAGGTAGATCTGTGCCGGTTTCTCCTTGTCGCCCCGGTCTGATAGGAAGGCTATCCGTTTCCCATCCGGTGACCATCTGCCACTCCCATCGTGCTGGTCACCGGTGGTGAATTGCCAGGCTTTGCCCCCAAGGGTCGGCACTACCCACAGGTTGGTGAATTTCTTTTCGGTCTTTCGCTCCACGCGCTGAACCGTATAGACCACATGCTGCCCATCAGGTGAGATGCGTACCTCGCTGACAGTATTGAAAAGGTACAGGTCCTCTGCCGTAATGGTTCTCAGTTTTCTTGATGCCATAGACCTCTCCATAATGTTCGATTTTTAAGCTGAATACGAGCCTTATTTTAGCATGCCACCTCCCCGAAATGCCGTTCGGGTCGATTATTAATGTTTATTCGCCAAACCCTTGTTATAGCCGACTATTATGGTCTAATATCGCTGGTTTGAATATTTGAGGAAATGTATGCACATCACCATTGCGCCATCCCAGTAAACCATTGACCAGTTTGGCGGAAATGCCCACGGCAATATTACCGTAGTCAGGGAGCTGCTTGACAAGTACCCATCCATCCTCAGCGCCAGTGCCAGTTGGACTGAAACAGCTATCCAGGCTGCAGCCCAGACTGGGCAGGTAGAGATTGTCAACTTATTGGTTCACCACGGTGCCGACTATGATATCTGTACTGCTGCCATGCTTGGTCACCTGGATTGTATGGATTACTTCTTGAAGGAAGATCCAGATCTTGTGAATTCTCGAGGTGCGTATGGTATCCCCCTGATGTATTTTCCGGTCATTCACGCCCATCTAGAAGTCGCCGAATACCTGTTGCAGCACGGGGCGGACTTAAATACAGCCTCACCTGGTGGTATCACTCCTCTGCATGCGGCCGTAATGTTCAACCAGCCTCAAATGGCTGAGTGGCTGCTGGAGCATGGTGCCAACCCTAACCCAAAATATAAGGGTAAAACCCCACTTGCCATGGCATTAGAAAAAGCACAGGACTAGCTGGCGGCCGTCCTGCGCTCTCACGGTGGTAAGCAATAATTCAAGGGCTATCGCCCGGAAAAAATGTAATCGAGCAGCTCGCTGTACGCCGGGCGCAGGAGCATCTTCTCAGGACAGCGGACGATCGCAGCTGTTTCCGGTAGCAGTATTTTCCCGCCCCGCACAGTCACCTGGCCATCATTTAGCAGGTCGCGGTATGTACCATCCGGCAGGCTGACCATAATATAGCCTGTTTTTCCACTGGTGTTGAATATCCCGTATAGGTTTTTCTCAGGGTATTCCCACACTGCCTGGATCGCCGGGTCTGCCTGGATCACCACAAACCTGCCTTCCACCTGGGCTGGATCCTTTTTAAGCTTGGCTAATCGGCTCAGGAAAGGCTGCATGGAGTAATCAGACCAATCAATTTTGTCAATATCAAACAGGGAGGGAGTATGTTTGGTGCCCGACTCTTCCCCACCATAGATCAGGAAGGGTCCCTTGTTGAACGCTTCAAACGCTGTCCAGGCCATAGCCTGGTTCTTGCTGGGGGCCATGCGCATGATGCGTGCCTGGTCGTGGTTTTCCACGCAGCGCATTTTTACATAGGTAACCGGGAAGATACAGTCCTGGTAGCGCAACATTTCCACATAGCGCCTCACCGGCACCTTACCTTGCACAGCCAGTTGCCAAATGGGCCAGATATCGTAATCATAGGTAATATCGAAGGCAGTGTAGAGCTCGCTATCGGATAGACCTGTCAATCCATTCTGCCGCCTGGCACCTACAAAGCTTGCGTGCACCGATTCTGCCAGCCAGATGATGTTCGGTTTCACCTTGGCAACTTCCTCGCGAGCTCTGATCCAGAATTCGATTGGCACCAGGCTGGCCACGTCACATCGAAAACCATCCACGCCTGATTTCACCCAACCTTTCAGTGACTCGATCAGGTAATCAGCCAGCAGTGGGTTGGGGTGTTTCAGGTCGATCACATCGCTCCATTCCGGCACCGTGGTGGTGGGATGTCCGTTCTCATCCTGGTGGAAGTATTCTGGGTGCTCTTTTACCAGGATTGAATCGTGTGCTGTGTGGTTATATACCACATCGATCATCACTTTCATACCCCGTCCATGGGCTTGCTCGATCAGTTGAGTAAAATCCTCTTTCGTGCCATATTCAGGGTTGACCTCATGGTAATCGCGGATCGAGTAGGGGCATCCCAGGCTGCCCTTCTTGTTCACCACTCCAATCGGGTGGATAGGCATGAACCATAACACATCCACGCCTAGCGTATGCAAGCGGGGCAGATCCTTTTCAATGTCTCGAAACGTGCCGTTTACTCCATGGTTTCGCACGTAGATTTCATATATGACCATGTTGCGGTAGCTTGCAGGGGTGTCTGATGCCATAGGTTTGATCTCTAGGTCTGGTTTATCGGATTGTGACAATTGTAACCTATATCAAAACGTCGGTCATTTCGGGAGGGGTGAACATTATTATATATTTCTGCGTACATTATTCATGTATTATGGAATGTATCTCTTTTAGGATTGATTCATCTAAGCTGTATATTGAAATTGCCGGACATTTATGAATTGGATCTTATATTAATGATCATTATCAGGCCTTGACCTAGAACATGTGTTCTGGTATCATTGAGAATAGGGCGAAAGGATGGATTTTATGTCACCTTCAGCTATTCACCAGTCTCAACGTTATGTCTCTCCACCCAGGCGGGATGAATTCAATCACCAGGTTTGGAAGCTGGTTCGGATAATCCCCCTTGGAAAGGTATCAACTTATGGGCAGATAGCTTCCTTCCTTCCACCACCACCCGGGATGGATCCCAAGTCTTACCTGGCTTTCGGAGCTCGCTGGGTTGGTGGTGCGATGGCGAATTGTCCTGAAGATGTTCCATGGCAGCGGGTGATCAATTCCAAGGGCAAAGTGAGTCTGCGCCCGGGCGTCGGGGGCAATCTGCAGCGTGAGCTGCTCGAAGCGGAAGGGGTCGAATTTGACGAGCACGATCGCGTTGATCTGAAGCGCTATGCCTGGGAAGGTCCTTCTGTCGACAGTTAAGGTAACTTATCGCGACTTGATCCACGATGCTTTTGCCTTCATCCCGGAGCTGGTTCTTTACTGATCCACTGAGCCCTTCGGTATAATAATAATGATGTGTCGAACACGTTTATGAACAGCCTAACATTGAAAGTGAACAGCTATCAAGAGATGGGCATCCACCTGAATCCTCAGGCTGCGCCTGTTTTACCATTATCAAACCAAAACCAGGCTTTTAGCCAGCTGGAAATACTATCCGTCTTCTCCGGTGCAGCCTCTCTCACCGGTCGTGAAACTAAGTCACCCCGCCTCGTTTTAGGCACACTCCTCCAGGATAATGGATTCAATCTTTTATCCTCAACTCGAATAAAAATAGCCTTAACCCAGGATAATAGGGATGAGGACCGCGCTGAAGAGGAAAACTCTGAAGATGACGAGGGCGACCTGGATGCTGATCAGGATAATGATGAGGAAGGCGAACTTAGCGAGGAGGATGGGAATTCAAGAATGGATGAAGACGAAGAACTCGAAGAAGATGAAGAAAATGACGAGTACATCGAGGAAGAGGGAATTGACGAAGACGAGGACGCTGACCTTGATGAGGATGAGAGCGAGTACGACGAAGACGAGGATGATTTCGATGAAGAAGATGAAGACTTCGATTGGGAGGCTGATGAATCGGATGATGACGATAGTTGATTCAAGCGGGCATCTCGCTGCAACAAGTCTATCCTGAAGTTCTCTCTTCCATTTCTGGTGATTGCCTCCGCGCTCCGCTCAGTCCAGAGGTGAAAATCGAAACGCCTTCACCGTTCTTACTCAATCTGACCAAGATCAGAACTATATTGTTTCTATTTATTTTTTAGAGGTTCAAATGATGGAACAAAACAACTTTACTTCCGGTTATGCTCCGGTTAATCACGGAGAGTTGTATTATGAAGTCGCTGGCTCAGGCCAGCCGGTACTGTTAATTCATGCAGGTGTTGCCGATCTCAAGATGTGGGATGGTCAGTTCGATTTATTCAGCCGATCGTACCGAGTGATCCGCTATGATACGCGCGGTTACGGCAGGTCGCGCACCGAGAATACTGAGTACTCCAATCGCCAGGACATCTTGGATTTGTTCTCGCACCTTGGGGTAGATCAGGCCAGCATTATTGGTGTTTCGCGTGGAGGTCAGATCGCCATTGACTTTACCATTGAGCATCCTGAGCGTGTTTCAGCATTGGTGCCAGTTGCAGCCGGTATCAGCGGATTCGAATTCCAGCCTGATGACAGCGAAGAAGCTCAACATGAAAACGAGCTCTTTATCCGCATGGATGACCTTTGGCAGAAAAAAGCTTTTGATGAGCTTGCCGAGCTTGAAGCGCATGTCTGGGCTGATGGCCCCTCCCAACCTGTTGGGCGAGCTGCAGAAAAAATCCGCGCCTATGTTCGAAACACCGTTCGATCGAACTTCTCTCGCCAGGATGGACAGGCTACCCCCATTCCTCTCTTCCCACCGGCATACGCCCGCCTTGGTGAGATCCGTCAACCTACACTGGTCCTGATCGGTGAATATGATAGCACCGGGGCCAAGGCTGCTGCCGCCGAGCTGGAGTGTCAGATTCCCCAGGCTCGCATGGTGGGTATACCCCACGCAGCTCACATGATTCCGCTCGAGCAACCCGCTAAATTCAATGAGCTCGTCCTGGCTTTTTTGAAAGAGGGGTAGTAGCATGACGACCATCCATCCTCTCACCCCTGAACGTTGGCCTGATCTTGAAAAATTATTTGGGCCGCGGGGTGCCTGCGGTGGCTGCTGGTGTATGTATTGGCGCCTCTCACGGCAGCAATTTTCGGCTCAGCAAGGTGAGGTGAACCGCCAGGAATTAAAATCGCTGGTTGCTTCCGGGAAAAATCCCGGCCTCCTGGCTTATGTTGAGGATGAGCCCATTGGGTGGTGCTCAATCGCCCCGCGCGATGAGTTCCCGGTGCTGGCACGTTCCCGCATCTTGAAACCCGTGGATGACCTGCCGGTGTGGTCCGTTGTGTGTTTTTTCGTAAACCGCACCCACCGTCGGCAGGGTCTGACCGTCTTATTATTAAAAGCAGCGGTTGATTATGCGGCTAGGGGTGGAGCCAGCATAGTCGAAGGCTATCCTGTCGACCCAAAGGAAGGCAAAGCACCGGATGTGTTCGTTTACACCGGTCTTTATTCCACATTTCAGCAGGCTGGCTTTACTGAGGTAGCACGCCGCTCAGCGACCCGCCCGATAATGAGATATCCGATTTGAACAGATAAGGGGGAGAATGATGAGTCTTATCCATCCAATCAGCCTGAACGCAACCATCGATGCATGTTCAGAGGAATTCTTCTATGGTAAGCCCATCCCGGTGCCCCTCCGCAAGGACCTGGCGGCAATGCTTATCAACCGCCAGATCCTATCCGGGTCAAATTCTGGATTTTTCATCCCGTTTGCTGCCGAGCCCAAGGACCAAATCCGCATGTTTACCGGGGAGACCCTGCACACCGAGCTGGCCTCCCGCCACCTGCCGCTTATCGAAGCCACCAGGCTGCTTGTCCTGTTAGCCGTGGAGAATGAAGCCTCCCATAAATCGACCCAATTGGCGAATCAACGTATGAGCAGGATGTGCTACAGCAGGTTCTGTTCCTCAGGAGAATGTCGTGCTCTAACAGTCGCTTACATGCGCTATATGATCGTCCAGGACACTCCAGAAGCCAATGAACGGTTAAGCCAGTTTTTGGAACATTTGAAAGCTCAGCGTGATGGGAAGGGTCGTTGGCGCGGTTTTCCTTATCACTACACCCTGCTGATGCTTTCCGAGTTAAGCGAGCCATTGGCCAGAAGTGAGCTTAAATACGCGCATCCCATCCTTGAAAAACTGGCCGGCCAGGCCAAACCAGAAGAACCCTGCGTAGATCGTCGGCAGGCGATCATCCGAACAATTCTATCGAGGAGTTGAAACAATGCCAACACGCTGTTTTTGGGCCGATACATCCGACCAACTCTATCTGGACTACCATGATCGGGAATGGGGTGTGCCAGTCCATGATGATCGGTTATTATTTGAGTTCCTGATCTTAGAAGGTGCTCAAGCTGGTCTCAGCTGGTACACCATCCTAAAAAAGCGGCCGAATTATCTGCGGGCTTTCGATGGGTTTGATCCATATAAAATTGCCACCTATGATGTACGCAAAGTAGCCGATCTCCTGGCTGATCCGGGTATCATCCGCAATCGCCTCAAGATCAATGCTGCCATACGGAATGCTCAGGCATTCATTAAGATCACTCAGGAATTTGGCAGCTTTGATGCCTATTTATGGCAGTTCGTTGGCGGTAAACCGATTGTCAACAATTGGACATCCGGCCATGAGATACCCGCCGAGACGGAAATATCCCGCCGGATGAGCAAAGATCTGCTCCACCGCGGATTCAAGTTCGTGGGGCCAACAATCTGTTATGCCCACATGCAGGCCGTCGGTTTAGTGAATGATCACACCACCGATTGCTTTCGCTACAGTGAGATTCTCGACCTATCTTGCTAATCCTTATCATTCATTTACTACACTGCCTCGCCTATCATTCAGGTATCGGGAAGGTGGTACAATAACAAGCCGTTGGACACCAGGATGCTGTTGAAACGAACTTTTAGCTTGTATTTCAGGGTTTCACCATAGGCTTTCGGCCTGACAGCGGTGATTGAGAACCTGTTATCACATCGAGGATATGTATGTCGCAGGACCAATTCGAATACCGTTCATTTGCACCCAACCGGGATATCCCCAGGCTCGTGTCACTTTATGCTGCCATTGAAAACACTGACCAGGAAGGTAATCAGGTCAGCGAGGCTATCCTGACGCAGCAATTGAGCCTGCCTGGGCACGATCCACTTAAAGATCGCTGGGTTGTCGATGAACCTGGTGATGGTTCCTTTATGATCGGATCTGCCCTGCTTCGAGCAGGCTCTCAATCGTCTTCAGTCAGCGCTAACATCGTCGTTCATCCTGATTGGCGCCACAAGGGGGTTGGTTCCGGTCTGCTTTCCATGGTTAAACAACGTGCTCTCCAGCTCGGGGGCAGGTCGCTTGAGATCTATGCCAGTGCCAAACACCCATCCGCCCAAGGTTTCCTGAAGAAGCACAGATTTACCGCCATGGGTGCCTATACCGAATTGCGTCTCGCTGGAGATGTTAAATTACCCCCCGTGATTTGGCCCTACGGATATACAATGAAGCCCTACTCGGAAGTGAACAATCTCACGACCCTCACCGAGGCCATGAATCTAGCCTATATCCCTCTTTGGGGACACCAGGAAGTCACCAAAGAGCAGATGTCTGCCTGGTTACCAGATTTCGTACCGGATGGGATCTTCCTGGTTTTCTCCGAAAAAGGCCGCGTGGTCGGTATCGGCCGCGTTGAGGCTTCTCCTGGGCGTACCAAAAAGAATGGCATGCCTACCGGTTATATCGATGCCCCAGGGGTGGTTCCGCAGCATCGTCGGCTTGACCTGTACCGGGCTTTGGTCCTCACCGGGATACGCTGGCTGCGTGAGCATGGGCAGGCTCTGATCGAGATGGAATCGTGGGGCGATAAACTGGAAGTATTGAAAATGTACCGGGAGTTAGGATTCAAAGACTCTCACCAGATGATCTGCTACCAGCTAAACTTATCTGAAGGAGATGGCAAGACTGATTCCTCTTAAATAAACGAGAGCCGGGTACGCCACTGCCGGCTCTCTTTAAAAGGAGGAGAAGAAGAGAAATCGCCCTACAGCTAACATCATATCAAATTCTATTGTATCCTGCTTGACGGATAACCTACGATTACCCTACGCTTTACCAACATTCTTGAAAGCTGAGAAGAGAGTTTATGGATCTGACAATTCGCACTGAAAACCTTGGTCGCACCTATAAGATCCGCGGTGGCAAGAAATCAGAACCCCGCTCGCTGGTCGCCCTCACTGACGTCAACCTTGAGATCCAGCCTGGTGAGCTGTTTGGCTTGCTCGGTCCCAATGGCGCCGGNNAAGGAACTGCGCCGCGTCGTCGAGCCGCTGATCACGCTCGGGCGCGAGCCGACGGTCGCCAACAAGCGCCTGGCGTTCAATCGCCTGCGCGACCGCGAGATCGTCGTCAAGCTCTTCAGCGAGATCGGCCCGCGCTACAAGGCGCGCAACGGCGGCTACACGCGCATCCTGAAGATGGGCTTCCGCGTCGGCGACAACGCGCCGATGGCGTTCGTCGAACTCGTCGATCGCCCGCAGACGGCAGCGGCGCCGGCCGAAGACGACGCCAGCTGACGGTCGTCCCCCGCTAGACTGCAAAGGCCTGCCCTGCGGCAGGCCTTTTGCTTTCTGACCTCGATGAACGCCCTGCCCAATCCCGGCGCCGCCGCTGCGGACGATGTCCTGGTCGTCGACCGGTTGCGCAAGGTCTACGGCGGCGTGACGGTCGTCGACGATCTGTCCTTCCGCATCCGCCGCGGTACCTGCCATGCTTTGCTCGGTCCCAATGGCGCCGGCAAGACCACCCTGATCAAGATCCTCACCACGTTGCTCGCGCCCACCACTGGTCGTGCCTGGGTGTCAGGTTTCGATGTAGCTGAAGAACCCGACAAGGTCCGCCCGCGTATCAATATGGTTTCCGGTGGTGAAACGTCCGGTTATGGCCTGTTGACTGTGCGTGAGAATTTATGGATGTTCTCTCAATTTTACGGCCTGTCCTCCGAGGTTGCCAATCAGAATATCAAACGCTTGCTCGAGGTTGTTGGCCTCGCTGATCGCATGAATGCCAAATCCTCCGATCTGTCCACCGGCCTGCGCCAGAAAATGAACATCGTGCGTGGTTTCATGACCGACCCGGATGTGCTCTTCCTGGATGAACCCACCCTTGGTTTGGACGTAGGTGCCTCGCGTGAGGTGCGCCATTTCATCCGCTCCTGGGTGGATAATAATCCAACGCGCACCTTGATGCTAACCACCCACTACATGGTGGAGGCTGATGAGCTATGCGACCGGGTGGCTATCATCAATCAAGGACGTGTGCTGGCTTGTGACACCCCTGAAAACCTTAAGCGCCAGCTGCAACGCGAGGCTATCTTCCACCTGGAAGTCACTCCGTTCAACGGCAATCTGGGTGCTGCCCAATTCCAGGCTCTCCCCGGGGTACGCAACGCCGTTCACCGCCCACAGGAAGGTTGTGATGCGCTCGATCTCATTTTGGAAGAGGAACAAGCGCTGGCTGGTGTGGTGAATACCCTGAATTCCGCAAATATTCAGCTGCTGAATCTGAAAAAGAACGAGCCCTCCCTGGAGGATGTCTTTGTGCAGCTGGTCGGCGCAAGTATGGAAGAAGTCGAGCAGAAGGACGTCTCTGATGAAGGATAATTCTGCCCCTGCCCCGCTTACCCTTAGCAAGCAGGATAACCTCGACCTGTTCCTGAATACACGCCTGCAGAAAAATCACGGGTGGAGGTTGTATCTTCAGACAGTTTATGCGCGAGCTTACCCGCGGCTCATTGGCCAGCAGCGTGAAAAGTCATGGCTGTTCTTCGATATCTTCATGCCCCTCCTTTCCGTGTTTGCCTATGTATTTGTGTACCGCGCCATTGGCGCCCCAGAAGATTACGTCGGGTTTGTCGTTGTCGGTGGAGCGATGATCGCCTTTTGGATGAATGTCTTGTGGAGCATGTCCAGCCAGCTTTATTGGGAAAAGGAACAGGGCAACCTGGCCTTGTATATCATCAGCCCCGCTTCGATGATGGCCATTCTGCTTGGCATGGCGTTGGGAGGCTTGCTGGCTACCACCCTGCGCGCATTCGTGATCATTGTTGTGGGAAGCTTTTTATTCAAGGTTAGCTATTCAGTCAGCAGCTTCGCTCAGCTTTTTGCCGTGTTTTTCCTTACCATGGTTGCCCTGTATGGCCTTGGCATGATGGCTGCCTCTCTCTACCTGCTGCTCAGCCGCGAGGCCTGGCATATCTCCAACCTGGCCCAGGAGCCGGTGTTCCTGTTCTCTGGTTTTTATTTTCCCATCAAGAACTTTGGCTTTTGGATCTCCGCGGCGGCCTCATTTATCCCTCTCACCTTGGGGATGGATGCCATGCGCCAGCTGGTCTTTGCCAGTGGACCTTCACTGGGCTTTCTATCTGTCAAGGTCGAGATCATCATCTTGTGTATCTTGTGTGTTGTGTTTGTAATCGCCGCCCGCCTGATGCTGTCCTATATGGAAAAATTGGCCATCCGGGAAGGGCGTCTCACCGAAAACCGGCGCTAACAAACATCGAGGTTTTCTATGCAGTCAGCTGATATGCAAAATACAAGCAAGGGAATGCTAAATTTAGCCCGTTCCTTCCGCATCGCCGCCTGGTTGGGCTGGCAGATCGAGTCTAATTGGACCGACCCTTTCCTCTTCGCTATATACTCAATTATTAAACCTCTGGCCGGTGCGGCTATCCTGGTGGTAATGTACAGTGTCATCACCAGCGGTAACTTTGCTTCGCCCCAATTTACTTACATTTACCTGGGCAATGCCTTTTATATCTATGTGGCTTCTGTGATGACCGGCATCTCTTGGGCAGTGTTGGACGACCGTGAGCACTATAAGACCCTCAAGTACATGTATATTGCTCCGATCAATATGCGCGCCTATCTTATGGGTCGCGGGGTCGCAAAGTTCCTGGTCGGATCCATTTCGGTTTTCATCACCATTTTTATCGGCGTGCTTTTCTTACATGTCAATATTGTGCTGGCCGAAGTGAATTGGCCGCTCTTTGTTGGTTCGATAGCCATCGGTATTCTCATGCTGGCGATGATGGGCTTGATCCTCGCCGGGATCAGCTTGCTGATTGTCCAGCATGTTTGGTTCATTGGCGATGCGGTCGCTGGAGCGCTTTTCCTGTTCAGCGGTGCTATCTTCCCCCTATCAGTCTTACCCGCCTGGATTCGTTGGGTTGGCTACCTCAACCCTATCACTTACTGGCTTGAAATCTTACGCCGTTCCCTAGTCGGGTCAGTAGCTGAGGCATTTCCGACCTTCCAGAATTTAAGCAACTGGCAGATCGTTGGCATCCTCATCATTCTAACCGTTGCCTTTGGGATCGCCTCCTACTATCTGTTCCGCTATTGTGAGCATGTCGCCCGTGAGCGCGGCCTGATCGACATGGTGACGAATTATTAATGTTTGATCACTTTTCGGTGTAGAAATTCTAATGCCTGAAGCTCAATCAGTTAGCAATTTGCTCTCAACCATTGCTATCGGCAAACTTTCATCCTCCCCCATCGGTCCTTTATGGATAGCTGTTACGACACACGGCCTTGTCCGGGTCGAGTGGGACATGTCAGTGGCTGAATTTATCAACCTGGTAAGCACGACTCATGCTGCACCGGTAATCTATGACGATTCACGTACTTCTTCCGCCCTCCAGCAGCTATCCGAATATCTGCAGGGTACTCGCCGCCAGTTCACCATACCCCTCGATCTGGCTAGCCTGACCAGTTTTCAATGCCGGGTCCTTCAGCTCACCGCTCAGATACCTTATGGGCAAACGCTGACTTATAAGGATCTGGCTGTTCAGGTTGGCAAACCTAAGGCAGCCCGGGCGGTCGGCCGGGTTGAAGCCACTAACCCCATCCCATTGGTTATCCCTTGCCACCGCGTGCTCGGCTCCGATGGATCCCTCCATGGCTATGGTGGCCCTGGAGGCATAAAATTAAAAGCCTGGTTGCTAGACTTGGAACATTCGGCTGTTTAAATAAAAACCTGCGGGCTGGTTACCCGCAGGGTAATGGGTACTCCCTGTTTGGTCCCTGGCTAGTCCGAAGCTAGTCCCTGGCTAGTCCCTGGCTAGTCCTTAAATCCGTATTTTTCGATGATGGTTTGGATGATCTTGGCATCCTCTTCACTGACATTCGCAAATTGATACCCCACATCAAAGAACTCTGGGTTGATATCCGGCCCACACCAACGGCTGCTGGCTGTGAACACCAGCTCATTTTTTTCAACAAAATTATCAGGCAGTTTGATATGCAGCTCCATGGTGTTATTTGCCGCAATGCGGTCTTCACTCAACACCATGGCTCCCTCCAGCGTGAGATTTAACAAGGTGCCGATAATCTTCTCACTCTTGGAATCATAAACATGGGCAAATAATAGCAAGTCCTTGCGTGGGTATTTTCTGCGTTCCTGCATTATTCTCTCCTCAAAAAAATAACACTTGAGATGCACTAAGGATACCGGAAAACTCGCCAATATGCAAGCCTGAAAGGGAATCCAGCTAGTGCTTAACTACCTGTTGCCTGTTTATCCTTTGTTCGCTGAGATGGTAAAATCATGATGTCCGTTTCCGTGCTAAACCATGCAAAAAAGAGGAGATCTTCCATGCCTTCCCCTGTGATTATCGACGCAATCCGCACCCCGATCGGCTCTTTGGGTGGTGTTTTGTCGCCCATTCGCCCGGATGATCTGGCAGCTCATGTATTAAAAGCTATCATCACTCGCAACAAACTTGATCCAGCGCTGATCGAGGAGGTCTACCTTGGCTGTGCGAACCAGGCTGGTGAAGACAACCGCAATGTAGCCCGCATGACTACATTATTGGCAGGTATTCCGGTAGAGGTTGCTGCAGTCACCTTTAACCGCCTGTGCGCCTCCGGGCTAAACGCCGTAAATCAGGCTGCTCGGGCTATCCGTGCAGGTGAAGGAGACGTGTTCATCGCTGGTGGTGTTGAAAGCATGTCGCGCGCCCCCTATTCGCTTCCCAAAGCCGAACAATCTTTTTCCTTCGGCAACCTGACTGCCTGGGACACTGCCCTGGGCTGGCGTTACCCGAACCCGAAAATGCAGGAGCTGTTTGGCACCGAATCGATGGGTGAAACCGCAGAGAATATTGCCCAGATGATGCCGGAAATCACCCGTGAGCAGCAAGATGCTTTCGCCCTGGCCAGCCACCAACGCGCAATTGCTGCTATCGATTCAGGGAAATTTGCTGAGGAGATCGTTCCAGTGTCCATTCCGCAGAAGAAGGGTGAACCAATCCTCGTAACCACCGATGAGCGCCCGCGCCGCGATACCACCCTRGAATCATTATCCCGCTTACGCCCCGCCTTCCGTAAGGATGGCACGGTCACCGCCGGGAATTCATCCGGTCTGAACGACGGTGCTGCTGCCGTGCTCCTGATGAGTGATGCGAAGGCAGCTCAGCTTGGATTGAAACCCATAGCACGCCTCATCGCTTCAGCAGCCGCCGGGGTGCCTCCCCGGATCATGGGCCTCGGGCCTGTCGGTGCTGTGCGCAAGGCTCTCGAACGGGCCGATCTCATCCTTTCCGACATCCGCCTGGTTGAGCTGAACGAAGCCTTCGCCGTCCAATCACTGGCGGTGATCAAGGAGCTCGGGTTGCCCCGCGACCTGACCAATGTCAATGGCGGAGCCATTGCCCTGGGCCACCCCTTGGGTTGCTCCGGTGCCCGCATCCTGACCACGCTTCTTCATGAAATGCGCCGCCGGGCGCCTTCGGAGAAGCGTCCGTATTATGGCCTGGCTACCCTGTGTGTTGGAGTCGGCCAGGGTGAAGCCACCATCGTCGAATGGCTGGATTGATGCGATTTGTAGAACGCAACCTATTATATTTGACTCCAAACTCTGGATTTCATTGAGACTATAAAACGAATTACATCCATCCGGAGAAACAAAACCACAGCAAGACAAAGCATCTTGCTGTGGTTCAACTTTTAATGGATTTATCTCTTAAGGTGTGGCTGTCGCTGGATTGGGTGTGTTCGTTGGGACGTTCACTGTAGGATAGACCGTGCCCACCGTTGCGGTTGGGACTGGGGTGGCGATATTAACCGGGATCTTTAGCACATCACCTGCTGAGATATCATTGGCATTGGCTAAATTGTTTTCTTTGACGATCGCATCTACCGTGCTTCGGAATGTCTGTGCTATTGCGCCTAGCGTATCTCCCAGCTTTACCATATAGGTGATGATCGTGCCTGGGGGGACTAAAGTTGAAACTTCGGTAGGTGTAGGTGCCTGCATGTTGGGGGGCGGTACCAGGATCTTCTGTCCTACAAAAATGACATACCCTGGGGCAGTGATATTCGGATTGAGGATCAGCAAGGTTGGGATATTCGTCCCAAAACGCGTTGCAATGCTATCCAATGTGTCGCCTTGTTGGACCGTATATTCGAATGGTCCAGATGGTGTAGGTGTGATGGTAGGGGTGGCTGTATTAGTTGGCTGTGAAGTTGGTGTGATTGTTGGGGTGTCGGTGGCTGGCATGGGTGTGGCTGTATTGGTCGCCGTGGGAGTATTGGTCAAGGTCGGTGTAGGTGTGGGTCCTCGTAAAGGTGAGTTACCTCCCAACAGCCAGAAGATCAACGCTGCTGCCCCTGCAATGAGTAGGATAGCTGCCCCTATCATGATGGCCATCGGAGTGCCCTGCCGCATTTGCTGCCGTTTGCGGTGTGCCTCGATTACCTTTTGGGGTGAATCTTTTTCACTCATGTATATCTCCTCACAATACTTGGATGCAGGCTTCCCTGATCCATTAACCTCAATGACTATAGACGTTCATTGGCAATTGATGGTTCCAAATGATTCTACCCGATTTTAATGGACTTGTGGCACATTGATACTTTCATCCTCCTATCATACTGGTAAGGTAAAATCATCTTAGAGTGACCCAGGAGGCAGGTATGCACATCCTCATTTTCGGGACAGGTGGGGTAGGGGGGTACTTCGGAGGCCGTCTGGCCCTTGCCGGTGAAAAAGTGACCTTCATCGCCCGCGGTGATCACTTGCGCACCATGCTTGATCACGGTCTCAAGGTTGAAAGCACCCTGGGTAATTTCGTCATTCACCCAATCAATGCAACCGACAACTTGATCGAAGTCGCCGATCCAGATGTTATCTTGCTGTGTGTCAAAGCCTGGCAACTCCCTGGTGCAGCCAAACTCATCTTGCCATTCCTCCAGCGCGATACCTTTATCGTGCCGCTGCAAAATGGGATCGATGCACCTTCCCAATTGGCCGAGATACTTGGTCGTGAGCATGTCCTGGGTGGTTTGTGCGGGATTTTCAGCCATGTAGCAGGTCCAGGTCAGATACACCACACCGGGGGCCACCCCTGGGTCGCCTTCGCCGAGCTGGACAACCACCTGAGTGCCCGTGCACAAGACCTTTTAGAAGTCTTTGAACATGCGGGTGTGGAAGCAGAAATCCCCGCTGATATCCAACTTGCCTTATGGCAAAAATTCCTGTTTATCTCAGCCTTCAGCGGCATCGGTGCGGTTACCAGGGTACCAGTGGGGATCTTTCGTGCTCAACAGGGTACCCGCCAGATGTTTATTGATGCGGTACAGGAATGCTACGCTGTGGCGATCGCTCACGGTATCCCCCTGCCAGCGGATAGTGTTACCAATGTGATTGATTCTCTTGACCGCATCCAGCCCGAGGCTATCTCATCGCTTCAACGCGATATCCTTAATGCCCGCCCATCCGAACTGGAAGCACAAGTCGGTACTGTAGTACGCCTGGCTCAGCACCACAAAATCCCCACCCCGCAATTTTCGCTAATTTATAACAGCCTTTTGCCACAGGAAAAGCTTGCTCGTGGCGACGCCAGCTGACCCCTTAGGCACTGTATCTCACGATGGTGCATCCATAAGCAGGCGTTTGGGGTATTTCAATCTGCCGGTTGGTAAGCAATGCGTCGATCGCTTCGGATACATGGTTACGGGTGGCATTGCGTTGCCTGAAGGTGATGTCATCCCATGCACCCTGATATCGCAGCCTCCCCTCGCCATCGATGATAAAAAAATGAGGTGTGGTCTCTGCCCCATAAAGGTCTGCCACTCTATGGTCCGCATCGACCAAGACACAGGGTATTCGTCTCTCCACAGCAGTCTGGGTGATCAAATCGAGCCCTTCATGAGCATTTGAGGCAATCCACCAGACCACCACCTGGTGGTCCCATTGATTGAGCCTGCTCACCAATTCATAATCCACCCGCCGGCACCAATCGCACTCTGCTGACCAGAAATTCAGCACCACAATATGCCCTTGCATGCCAGCCTTCGAGTATCCATTTCCGGATCCATCACGCAGTTCAAAATCTGAAGTCATTTCTCCAATTGGAATCAAGGGATCCATACCGGGCTATAGCCTCCAATCACGAGCTGTATTGGGTTGCTACCATCCACATTCACCATCCATAGTTCGGGTGGGTTGAATACCCTTGACTCATCAAAGCGTACGTAAGCCAGCCTGGTTCCATCCTGGCTCCATGCAATGTCGTAATGGTTATAATCCGGCTCGTCGCTGATGGCATGGGCATTCGATCCATCCGGGTTCATAATCCATAGCTGTCGCCCCAGCGTCCATTGGGCTGCATCCAGGAATTTTCGGGCAAAGGCGATCATGCTTCCATCCGGTGAATATACACCATCCGTGTCTTCCACGATCACCGACTTGGAGATATCTTCACTAGTGCCGCCCAGCACCTGGTAACTTCGCAGTTGGCTGGTTCCCCGTTCGGTGTTTTCCGGCGCTTGGTAGTAATATACCTCAGGTGCCAGGTAGACATTTCCTGCCGGGCTCCACTCCCCAGGCTGGCCTGTCAGGTTGGAGAGCAAAGTCCTCTTCATGGAGGAAATTTCGATAAATTCATACCCACTGGCAGTGCTATCATAATATGCCAGCCAGCCCGTGGACGACCAGGTTGGTTGCACGGTCTCATGCCCCTCCAGCCCAAGTGCGGAGGGTTCTGCACTTGCCAGGTTGAGCATCCATATCTGGGCTGGACCACTGGCGACAGATGCCTCAGGCTGAATATACTCGTACGCCAGGTATTGTTTGTCTGCCGAGATTACCGGGTACCTGCACTGCGCTTCTCCACAAATCAACACCTGCTGGGGTTGATATGTATCACTGCCTGAGCTCTCAACCTTAGTGCGATCGATTTTGTAGATGTCAGCACCCTCCTGAGCATTACTGGCACTGAAATAGATTAGCAGCCCATCATTACTCAAGCTGAAATCAAGCACCGCCATATCGTGAGTATAGCGGGTAATCTTCCCTGTGGAAGGAGTGAGCGCATAAATATCTGCTGGCTTGTCTGCCGGCCATAAATAAGCCAGCATGGATTCGCCGATCGTAAATGACCAGGTTTTGCCACCCATGGGGAATGTAATCCAGCTGGCGCCCCGGCTGCCCGCCTCCAGTGTCACCGTAACCACCTCACCAGACGGCCAGGCCTGGTCAGGGGTGAAGTTCAGGCTGGTTCCATCCCAGGTATAGCCACCCGAGGTGGCCGGGGAGATTTTCAGGCGCTCAATGACCGATTGATCCACCATCGGTCTTGAAAACACCAAACGGATGCCTGTGGTCGCCGGGGCATTGGCGTCCCCGCCCATTGGATATGTCTGCACCAATTCTGGCTTCGTGTTCCAGGCATAAATTGCTAACACGGCTGCTATGACCACGATCAGCAGGATGGCAATGATCCCAAACTTAAATTTCATGCCAAAGATTATAATCCCGACCGCTCTAATCCACAGTTATTAGGAGCATCAGGAGACGGCATCAATTGCTTCAGGGTATTACCCTGAGCACACTACCTCCTGCCAGGCATCATTCCGCCTTTATGATGCCTGTGAATATCGTTATGGTAGAATGAGAGCCATGAAACGCTGGCAGTTTTGGTTCGGCATCGCCATCAGTGCACTTTTCCTCTACTTGGTCTTAAGTAAAATTGATTATCCTCAGCTATGGCTGGTACTGGTACAGGCGAATTACTGGTGGCTCATCCCAGGCGTTGCAGTATATTTTCTTGCCCTGTGGGTCCGCTCATGGCGCTGGCATTATCTACTGCGTCCGATTAAACCCATAAGCACTAAGACCTTGTTTCCCATCACCACCATGGGATACGCCGGCAATAATATCTTCCCAGCCCGGGCAGGTGAAGTTATCCGCGCCGTGGTCCTCAAGCGCGATGAAAACGTGGCCATATCTGCTTCACTCGCCACCATTATCATCGAGCGCATGTTTGACGGGATTGTCATGCTGGCCTTTATCTTCGTGAACCTGGCGGAATTATCACGTGTGACCAGTGTTGCTATCGAAATTGCCGGGGTTAAATTTGGTATTCAACAGTTAGCTATCTGGGGAAGTGTGGCCTTTTTTGGAGCGCTGGTCGTCTTCCTGGTCGCCGCCATGTTTCCTGCTCCAACCGACCGCCTGGTGACCTGGTTGGTGAGCCATGGGATACCTGCCCGTTACCGTGAGAAGACGCTGGGAGTGATCCGCCGCTTCCTGGAAGGATTGAAATCACTCCGCTCTCCATTTGATGTGTTGATGATCTTTTTTACCTCCCTTCTGATCTGGTTGCTGGAGACGGTGAAGTATTGGTTCGTGATGCATGCATTCAGTTTTTCGGTTAGCTTCTTCGCCCTGATGCTGATGAATGGTGTCGTCAACCTGGCCACCACGATTCCATCTGCACCTGGCTATCTCGGCACTTTCGATTTGCCTGGTATTGCGGTTTTGCAGGCTTACAACATCCCGCGTGAGATTGCTGCCAGCTATACTTTTGTGCTTCATTTTGCCTTGTGGTTCCCGGTTACTGCCTTGGGCTTGTACTACATGGTTCGGGAGGGGATATCCTGGTCAGAAGCGATGCACATCAAGGATAAACCACTACCGGCCGAAGGGACGGATCGATCATGAAACGCATCGCCATCCTGGGTGCCGGCTTTGGAGGCTTATCCGCCGCTTACGACCTGGTCCGCCACGGGCACCAGGTAACGGTTTACGAAACCTCCCCAACGGTTGGTGGGTTGGCAGGTGGTTTCAAGGAACCTCATTGGGAGTGGTCTGTCGAGCAGTTTTACCATCACTGGTTCGCCTCTGATCGGCACATGTTAGGACTGATCAATGAACTGGGCTGGAGTGATCAGGTGATCTTCCCTCGTCCATACACGGTGATGTTTTATCAGGGGAAATTCTATCCCTTCGATTCGATCACCTCTGCCATTCTATTCCCTGGGCTGGGTTGGGGCTTGAATAAAGCGCGTTTTGGATTGGTTGGGCTGTTCCTGCGCCTGAACAATAACTGGAAAACCCTGGAAAAATATACAGTCGACGCCTGGATGCGCCAGTGGGCAGGCGATCGGGTTTATGAGCTCATGTGGGAGCCGCTTATGATCGGTAAGTTCGGTGAGCTCTACGCCAGGCAGGTCAACATGGCCTGGATGTGGGCCCGCCTGAAAGCTCGTACCACCCGCCTGGGCACGTTCCAGGGTGGCTTTCAAGCTTTTGCAGACCGCTTTGCTTCCAGGCTCACTGAGTCGGGAGTATCCATCCAGCTTGAGTCTCCGGTTTCAGCCATCCACCCTGCATTGAATGGCGGCATTGAGCTTTCCATCGCTGGTCAGCAGCTAACCTATGATCAATGCCTGGTGACTACTTCACCCAACCTGCTCGCCCAACTTGCCCCCAACCTTCCCCCCAGCTATCTCAAGGGCCTGCTCGAGCTCAAATCGATGGGCGCCGTGGTCATGACCTTATCCATCAAACACCAGCTCTCTGAACAGGGATACTATTGGTTTAATTTGCCCAAATCGGCTGGCTTTCCTTTCCTGGCCCTGGTGGAGCATACCAATTTCATCTCCCCACAACATTTTGGTGGCGATCACATCGTCTACTGTGGAGACTATCTCGAAGCTGACCATGATTATTTCTCTTTGGGTCAGGATGAGCT